>JBCDDV010000415.1:0-3849 GCA_039180145.1 Cyanobacteria bacterium P01_G01_bin.49
AATAGTAAGTTTTTAAGATGAAGTAGTGAATATTTCTTTTGATATTCACTATTTGATTTTAATTTTTTCTTAACATTCACTTTAAACTGGAGTTTTACTAAAGGAATTGTTATCAATCAATTTTATTAGTGATTATAGTCGCAAAAATTGACAAAATCAAGGACTAGCGAAGTATATTCGTAGATAACCCCAGTTCAGGTTAAATTGAGGTAAAACCCAGTCCATCTCAAGGGAGGGTTTCTTTGGTTGATGACAATCAGCAATTAATCCACAAAGGAGGTTAACATTACCAGGAGTAAGTTGAGCATTCAACAGTTGACCAACTTCATTAACTACCAACGGAGACAAAAATCATCTAGATCACCAAATTAAGCATCTAAACTAAATATAGGTCAAGTTTGTTGAAGAAAGTTGTTATTTTCAGCTTACTATTTGCCCGTTTCCTTATCCGAAACTCAGGTCATACTACATTTTTTGAATTTGAAGCGTCAATGTTTCTTGATAAACTTGATTTAAACTATGCCTAAAAAAGTTATCTTTAACTAAATTTATTTGTATTGTCTTGCCAAACCTGAGTAATGAAACGATGTAACTGCTGCTTTGCGATTTCAATCACTTCTAGAGAAGTATCTTGACTTTCTACTTGAGCTAATAAAGGAATAACTTCTGTATCCAATGCTGGTCTAAATAAATTAATTGGATATAATAAGTCTGAAGTGAGCCGAACATCAATCAATAGTTTAGGCGTTAATAACTGATGATAAGCTGGTACGGTTTTAGATAAAACTGCTAAAAATAAGGGACGTACCCAGCACAAATTCCTTGACTCAACCAACTGAATCACTTCACAATAAAGATGATGATGATGATGCTCTAAACAAACAATTTGCTGAGGACTAAATGAAGCATTTTCAGCCATAATAATTGTTAGTAATTAAGATAGACCTAAATCATCGTTGACTGGGTTTCATGTTCGAGCATTTCACGGAAGCGGATTTCATCGCGATGGGGATCAGCGCGACTGACTTGAACATTGAGGCGATCGCCTAAAGATACTGTACGTTCAAACCGATGAGGTAATTCTAACCCTAATTCCTCTAACAAAATCACCCCTAATCTCTCATCTTCTCGTAACCATCGTAGCACCACCCCTTGCCAAATTTGATCTCCATTGCGGCGCAAAAATTCTAATCCCCAATAACGGTTAGTTTGCCGTTCTACAAGAGTTGCTTCTTGAGCGGAAAGGGTGACGCTGTATAAAATTTGTTGCATCATATCCAACGAAAATGGCAAGGGATCACCTCTGAGATGGGCTTTGATTTGAAAATGGGTTAATAAGTCTGTATAACGACGAATAGGGGACGTGACCTGAGTGTAGGTATCTAATCCTAAACTAGCGTGACGATTGGGTAAGGTGCCAATTTCACTACGAGGCATACAACGGCGCAAAGCGCAAGCACGTACTGGCCCTGCTGGTAACAACAATAGTTCTTCTTCGGGGGGTAATTCGGGTTGAGGTTGACCTCTAAAGGGAACAGGGATATTATTTTCTTGACAATAGTTACCTGCTACTTGCCCTGCTAAAATCATCATCTCTGCAACTAATTGACGGGCAACTGAGCCATCAAGTAATTCAATGATGATATCGTCTTCTGGCTTAACTTTAATGACGGCTTCGGGCATTTTAATACTAATTGAGCCTTGAGACTCCCGCCATTTATGCCGTTGTTTCGCACCTTTGGCTAAAACGGCTAATTCTGGTTCTGCGGTAATGCCCAACTCTAACATTTCATCCACATCATGATAGGTGAGACGGTAGGTTGGTTTGATTAGGCTAGCATGGATAGAATAGTCTAGAACCCCTCCAGCTTCGTCTAGAATAACCCCGAAACTTAGGGCAGGGCAGATGTCACCTTGACGTAAACTCATGGGGCCAGTGGCTAATTCTGTCGGGAACATAGAAATCATTCCCGTTGGCAGATAGATAGTGGTGCTGCGTCGCCTTGCTTCTAAATCTAGTTCGTCTCCTGGGGTGACTAAACGGGTGGGATCGGCAATATGTATCCACAATTTACTAATATTATCATCTAAAAATTCTACGCTTAGCCCATCGTCAATTTCTTCGGTACTTTCGTCATCAATGGTATATACCTTGAGATGGGTTAAGTCTAAGCGATCGCCATCAGCATCGGGGGGAAGATTTTTTATACAAGAATGAGCCACGTCAAGTACCTTTTTCGCAAAGTTGGTCGGATAAGAGCTACGCCTTAAGAAGAGGTTTTCATGACGACTCCACCATCTTAACTCTACCAATAATTCAAACGCAGCTTCAGGGTTAGTCGCTCGTCCAATCTCACTGAGAATGTCTTGAGCATTGCGATGGGTTTGTTCTGGTTGTAGAACAAATCGTTCCAAGAGTTCTAAGCGAGTGCGATCGCTTTCTGACCAGTCAATTGTTTCTCCTGCGATCGCCTGTTGAATATGGGTTAAAAAGGTTTCCTTTTCTTGTTGACGTTGCTTTTCTACGTCGAGTTGATGTTTGATTTCCTCAACTTGACTCGCTGATCTCGGTTCGTAATGCTGGCCTTTTTTCTTAAAATATATCTTATCGTCACATAATAGGCTATGGGCTGCATAGCATAGCACTGGGGTTTCTTGGGAAAAGAGAATATTTGCCATGTCCGTTGCACTGACAGATTCTCCGTCTTCGACTAATAATTCCCAGGCGACTTCTAAACTTGAGGGGTCAAGATAGGGTTCTACTTCTTGGAGGAATTGTGGAATATCAGCGACTGCGTAGCTGCCTCCTGCTATCTCATACTCTACCCGTTGGGGTCGAATTTTTTGAGCATGGCCCGCGCTATCGATGACGATCCAATCTTTTTTGCCTTCTGGACGATCAACCACTGCCAAGCGGCGTTCTCCATTGACTCTCAATTCAATTAGTTTGCCTTTTTCCACCCGCTTTTAGCCTTAATTCTTAACGCTTGTCTCTTTCTACTTATAAGCCCTAGTCTAGCTTGATGAAGTGGCTGGGTGTCAAATTTTGGCTTGGAGGGCAAAGCGTCGGGAATAGTTATCAGATCACGACACCCAAAACCCAACACCCTATGGAAAACAGGTTAAGCTTCTTTGTTAACAAAGGGTAGCAAGGCTAAAAACCGCGCCCGTTTAACGGCAGTTGTTAAGGCTCTCTGTTGTTTAGCGGTTAAACCTGTGATGCGTCGAGGAAGAATCTTTCCCCGTTCTGTAATAAATTTCCTCAGTAATTCTGTATCTTTGTAGTTGATGGGTTGTTTCGGGGGAATGGGAGATAGACGCTTACGATAATAACTCATGTTGATTTTTTCCTTACCTGATGATGAAGCTGTTATTTTATTTCTTTATGGATGGTATGGGTATTACAGTGGGGACAGAACTTTTTGAGTTCCAATCTTCCGGTAGTATTGCGGCGGTTTTTGCTAGTGGTGTAACGTGACACTCCTGGCGATCGCTTATCTGTATTTGTCCGACATTCAGTACATTCTACGGTAATAATTAGCCGGACACCTTTCTTGCTGGCCATAATTTTAATTTAGCAAATCAATGGTTAGTTAAATTTACACACAAACGTTTACCATACCATATTATTATTAGTTTTTGCAAGGATTTATCATATTAATTGTTCATGGTTAATTGTTGATTGTTCAATTTACGGGGTTGCTTGGGATAACCAAGGGAGTTCTTCGGGAAATTGAGGAATAGAATTCAGTAATTTTTTTGTATAGTCTTGCTTAGGATTGTTAATAATTTCCTCTGCTGTGTCAATTTCCTCGGCTAGTTTTCCTTTATTCATCACCATAATGCGAT
>JBCDDV010000416.1:0-3846 GCA_039180145.1 Cyanobacteria bacterium P01_G01_bin.49
AGACTGATAATAATTAAAGCTTCTAAGATAAAATTGTAAATAGGCTAACATTATAACCACTTTAAAGATAAAATCTGAAGAGGCGTAACTGAATTCTAACAACTTGCTCAATGTCTTCAAATAAATCACCTGCATTGATCATACCTAAACTCATTGTTGGTTTAGGTAACCCTGAAGCGAAATATGATAAAACTCGTCATAACATAGGATTCGAGGTAGTTGATGCTTTGGCAAAAACATGGCAACTATCATGGCAAGAAAATCGCCGTTTCCAAGGTGCAATTACCGAAAGAAAAAACAGCAATCAGCAAAAAATTTACTTGCTTAAACCCTCAACCTATATGAACCGTTCAGGACAGTCTGTCCGTGCTGTTCTTGATTGGTATAAACTAACAGCAGAAGATGTTTTAGTTATTTATGATGATATGGATCTACCCCTGGGACGGATGCGTTTACGAGTATCAGGATCGGCTGGGGGACATAATGGGATGAAATCAATTATTTCTCATTTAGGTAATCAAGATTTTCCTCGCCTACGCATTGGTATTGGCAAATCTAATCATGTGGATGCTACGATATCCCATGTTTTAGGGAGATTTTCTCCAGAAGAAAGGGAGATTGTTGATAAAATTTTTCCCTTAGTTGTAGAAGCCATTGAAATGAGTCTCGAAGAGGGAGTTGAAAAATCTATGAGCCTTTTTAATAGTCAAACTGTGGCGAATTGAGGTATGATTGGATATTGTGTGTTATTAAAATAGTCCCAGGAGGCGTCATTGGAGCCTAGATTTATATTAAAAGTTCTCTGGTTAGATAATAATGTAGCCGTTGCTGTAGATCAGATTGTTGGCAAAGGAACCAGTCCCTTAACCGCGTATTTTTTCTGGCCACGGAATGATGCTTGGCAACAATTAAAAGATGAACTAGAAGCTAAGCATTGGATTTCTGAAACAGAGCGCATCGAAGTTCTCAATAAAGCCACTGAAATTATTAACTATTGGCAAGATCTCCGCAACCAAGGGAAAAACATGAAAATGCAGGAAGTTCAAGGTAAATTTCCTGAAATAACCTTTAGTGGTAGTAATTAAGTTTACAGGTAATTCATGAATTACCTAATTAATCTAAATTTTGTATCAGAAGAGGCGCAGAAATTTTCCCTCTTCTGCTTATTTACCCCTATTTTTGATCACTTGAATAAAGTTGCATCACCTCTGTGATTCCTAACCGAGATTTTACTCCTAGATTGAGAGAAGAAACCTGTCCTCGGTTTAAATGATCTGCCGCAGCACAACCGATCATAGCAGCATTATCAGTACACAGTTTCAAGGGAGGAAAATGAACCCTTAAATTGTGTTCTTTGGCCTTACTTGTAAGCTGTTGCCTCAGTTCACTATTGGCAGCAACGCCTCCCCCTACCGCAATGTGAGAGATGCCATAATCTAAGGCACAGGCGATCGCTTTTTTCGTTAATGAACGGGCAACTGTTTCTTGAAAACTTGCTGCTAAATCAACAATGGGCAAAGGATCATATCCTTCTTTTTTGAGTTTTTCAACTAAGCGTAAAACCGCCGTTTTTAAACCACTAAAACTTGAATCGTAGGGATGATAACCTCCTTGAGGTAAAGAAACTTTTCCCTCTGGTAAAGCAAATTTTTGAGCATTTCCCGTTTTTGCTAACTTATCAATAATTGGCCCTCCTGGATAACCGAGACTTAATAACCGTGCCACCTTATCAAATGCCTCTCCTGCGGCATCATCACGAGTGGTTCCCAATTGTTCATAAATGCCACAATCTTTGACATAAATTAAGCTAGTATGGCCGCCAGATACCAATAAGCACAAAAAAGGTGTTTTCCAGTCTGGTTCACTCAAATAAGTCGCATAAATATGACCCTCTAAATGATGAACACCGATAAAAGGTTTTTGATGCACAATTGCTAGCGTTTTCGCGGCTGTTTCTCCCACCATCAACGCCCCAACTAAGCCTGGGGCAACGGTTGCCGCTACTCCATCAATGTCAGTCCAAGTCAATTTCGCTTCTGCTAAAGCTTGATCAATACAAGGATTAATGGTGAGTAAATGTTGGCGAGAGGCTTCTTCAGGAACCACCCCACCATAAATTCGATGAAGTTCAATTTGAGAAGCGACAACACTGCTATAAATGTCACGGTTATTGACAATAGCTACGGCTGTTTCATCACAACTTGTTTCTATTGCTAAGATAGTTGCCATATAATTTTAAAATTCAAACACAAAATACCTTTGCTTGATCTCTAAACGTTTCACTTTAGCCTATTTTTGATCTTAACCTATGATGAAAACTCCTGACGAAATACAAAAATATGTTGAGCAAACGGCTGCAATCATTAATTTACCTATTGATGCTGAATCTATACCAAACGTGGTAAATAATTTAACGCAAATCACTAAAATGGCCACTTTAGTGACAGAATTTGAGTTACCCGAAGATATTGAAGCCGCTACAATTTTTAAACCATGAATTTTCAATCTTTAGATAGCCTTTCCCTTGCTCATCAAATTCAGTCTCAAGAAATAACAGCCATGTCTGTTATTGAGCAAACCTTATCACAAATAAAACAAAAAAATCCTACCCTAAACTGTTTCACAACAGTCTTAAAAAAAGCGGCGTTAAAGCAAGCACAACACATTGATTTCGAGATTACTCAAGGTAATAAATCAGGAATATTAACAGGGGTTCCCTTTGCTGTTAAAAACCTTTTTAATATTGCTGGTATTACAACCTTAGCTGGGTCAAAAATTAATGCAGAAAGTCCACCCGCTCGACAAGATGCTACCGCAATTAAAAAATTAAAACAAGCCGGAGCTATCTTAGTTGGAGCATTAAATATGGATGAATATGCTTATGGATTTGTCACAGAAAATAGTCATTATGGTGCAACTCCTAATCCCTATGATTTAACAAAAATTGCTGGAGGATCTTCAGGCGGATCAGCAGCAGCAGTAGCAGCCAATTTAGTCCCCTTTACCTTGGGATCTGATACCAATGGATCAATCAGAGTTCCTGCAGCTTTATGTGGTGTTCTTGGGTTTAAACCTACTTACGGACGATTATCAAGATCAGGCACTATTTTATTTTCAAATAGCTTAGATCACATTGGGCCATTTGCTCGTTCGGTGAGAGATATTGCTGCTATTTTTGATGTTTTACAAGGAGAAGATTGTGATGATCCTGTTTGTACTAATTTACCGCCTCAATCTTGTTTGAATCAGTTAAAAAATAGTATTAATGGCTTAAAAATCGCCATAGCTGGTGACTATTTTCAAGAAGGAGCGACAACCGAAGCATTAGAAGTGGTAGGAACTGTTGCTAAACTGTTAGATACGACGACAATAATTAAAATACCAGAAGCCCATCGTGCTAGGGCTGCTGCCTATATAATTACAGCGTGTGAAGGAGCTAATTTTCATTTAAACAATCTGCGATCGCGTCCCTATGAGTTCGATCCAGCCACAAAAGATCGCTTCTTGGCTGGGGCATTAATTCCGGCTTCTTGGTATGTACAGGCGCAACGATTTCGCCGTTGGTATCGGGATAAAGTTAGAGACATTTTTCAAGAGATAGATGTTATTATTGCCCCAACAACTCCTTATGTTGCTACCTCTTTAGGACAACAAACTATCATAATTGATGGAGAAGAAATTCTCATTCGCCCTAATTTGGGAAGGTTTACACAACCTTTATCTTTTATTGGGTTACCTGTATTATCTTTTCCCATTTTGCAACAGAATAAATTGCCCTTAGGCATTCAATTGATTGCTGCACCTTATCAAGAGTCTAAGTTATTGCAAGTTGCCGCTTTTTTAGAA
>JBCDDV010000417.1:0-3840 GCA_039180145.1 Cyanobacteria bacterium P01_G01_bin.49
GTTGCAATCTCAAAGCGAGATAGTTATGATTTGAATGAATTTATTTTGAACTAATCAAAATTAAATTTAATCAACGTAAGTTGACCTGAATTTACAAAACTAAAATGGACATAAATTCTCTAAAAAAGAGAAAACTTTTTTGTGACTTAATGGAGTCGTCACAGAACCAATAATTGATGTGAGGAAAATTATGGAGTCAATCATGCCCTTTAATGATTTTCAAGAAATTTATTTAAGTCAAAATAAATTTTTTGATTGTCACGACTAACCACCTTGAAAATTCCCTTTCATTTGTTTACTTGATAGCATGACCAAACTAATTTATGGAGCCGAGGGATGGTTTAACAGAAATAAGATTGATTGAAGCCGCGAGGAGAAGATCCAGAATTTTGCGCTTCTGTGACAATCCAAATCTCAACCATCAAGAGCGACAAGCCATCAGGCGAGGTGAATGGGCTTTAAGAAAACTACTTGAGAGCCATTACGGACTCATTCAAACACTGGTTAACACTTATGCACAAAAAGGCTATAACCACCAGGGTTGGGATCTAGAAGCAGAAGCGATTACCGCCTTCTATGAAGCGATCGCGACATTTGATCCGACTCAAGAAACCGCCTTAAGCACCTGGGCTTATCTGCAGATCCGCGCCAAGTTGCAACAAGTAACCAAGCAATCGATCACCTATGCAATGGCCAAAGCCAAAATCAAGCAACATCAAGACGTTTATCTCACCCTAACGCCCCTAGACGTGATCCTTTTTGATTCAACCCTAGAGCAGTTAACCAAGAAGTTAACGAAAAAGCAGCGAAGGGTAATGTCACTGTACCTGAAAGGCTGGAGTTGGACGGAGATTGCCAAGGGATTAAAGTCAACGGCTGATGCAGTGAGAATGCTTTGGAGACGTGCGGTGGAGCGATTACAGAGGATAAGCCCCCAAGATTGGATGTTTTGTATCGACCAGTAACGAGAAAGCGTCAGAAATTACCCAAAAGAGGACAGTGTGATGTATCTGAATCTAGGCATATCAGAACCAAATAAAGAAAAATTAACCCGATTTGAGCAATGGTGGGGAAATCTACTGCCATCCCCTCTCAAAAAAATCTTACCACCCTGGCCAATCTCGATGGGATTAGTCACCCTAATGGCCCTTTATAGCAAAGAACCAACCTACATGACGATGATCATGTTGTTATGGGCATCAATGCTATTTGTGGCGATCTTTAGAAAACTGCGGCCTCAGATCGGGCAATGGCGTTGGATTATCCCGATGTACCATGTCTTACTCTCTTTACTGGTGGTAAAACCAGCTTTCGCCCAGGCCGCAACCGCAGCCTGTTCTAACAGTGGCTTATTCGCGGGGGTGACAAACTTTGTCGATGGCTTATTTTCCACAGTCTCCTTTGGGGGAGTAGGAGGAGGAACCCTCAGTAGCCTCATTTGTCAAGTGGTGGGGTTTTTAACCATTGCCTTAGTCTTAGCGTTTCTCGGCGTTCTCGGTTATGTCTCTTATCAGATTGGCTATCAAAGACAACCGATCGCCTCAGCCTTAGATCCTTTAATGGGCTTTCTGGTTTTTGCGGGCGGCTCAACCATCATCATCGGCGTGATGCTGGGGACAGGAGGAACCGTTTAGGGGGCAAAAGAATTGCCGATGGCAGAGGGGAGGACGCTGAGCGCGTCTTTGACGGTGTAGATTGACCAGACTGTTTAAGGTTAGCGATCGCGTCCTTCAATCTACATTCTAAAATTTTTGGTTGATCAAGAAAGAGAAGGAGAGGAATGAGAAAAGAGGATCTACAAGATGGGCGCGTCAATGCCATGATTGGCACAGCATTGGGCATGGGATTTGTGTCCCCCCATCAAATGCTCTGGTTTGCCACCATCTTTTTAATGTGCGTTCCCTTCATTTTTAGAAATCCCTTACAAGGCTTGTTAATTTTTGCCTGTATTTACGGAACATTTTGGATACTCACAGGAAACGATCCCAGTCAATTTTTTGAGCGCATCAGTAAACCCAAAAAATATGTTGCCGAGCAACCCATGCTAACGTTCAATCGTGCCGGAATTCCCATGCCGGCCCCAATGAAACGACAGAAAACCACCTTTAAAATCAAAGGAAAGAAAGAAGACTACCATCATGCTGAGCGCAAATTTCATTTGCTGACCCAAGGTCAAATTGAACTAGAAGGAAAGCAAGTGGGATTTTATCTGTTGCGTCGCGGGTTGCAGTTAATGTTTATCTTTGGGTGGTACGGATATGGTCATGATCCTTCTGTGACCGCGCAACAAGCCTTCTCAATCGTATCAGCAGCCAAAGATGCCCTCAATACTTTGCCCAAGGATATTGATATCAAGTGCTACGAGGATGTGAACTGCTCTTGTGAAGATTACTTGAGGATGCAAGCGGGACTGCTAGGAAGTAAAGACCACGATCCCCTAAGCAAAGCCTTAATTAGATCGAGGTCAAAGCGAGGGCAAGATTTAACTGACCAAGGGCGGTTGCTCAACAACAAAATTTACATCTTTGCCAAATATCGAGTGGAGTTAGGAGGGGACTATGCCCTCAAGCAAACCTGGCTAGACGATTTGCTCTCAAAAACCCAACCCCTAATCAGTCTCTTCAAAGGAGACAACATCGAAACGAAAAAAGCGTGGGAAAAAGTCATCGACTATGCCTACCACTATGCCTACGGCACAGTTAATTCCCTCTTGGGGGCCAACACGGGTTTCGGAATGCGGATTAGGACAATGACCGTTGAAGATCTTTGGGAGAGAGATTATTTAGAACTGCACGACCCCCCAGTTCCCGATATTCCCCAATACATTGTCTACAACGAACAGGGACTACAGATGCCAGTCATTAACGATCCAGGAAACCATAGCCTGGGGGTATTATGGGAGTCTCAAAAAGGCTATCCGGCTGTTCCTGTTTTTGATCGCCATTATGTCTATTTTCCCATCAAAAATAAATATGCTGCCTTTGTGCGGATCGGGCAAATCCGTTCTTTTCCCAAAGATAAAGAAGAAGTAGCCAGGGGATATCTCAAGTATCTCTGGAATATTTTAGCCGGAACAAACCAGCCGATTTACGATAGCCGAGTGGTGACAGAATTGACCCCTGACCATTCAGGGTTTGAGATGTTTCAATTAGACCGCATTATTTCTAATTCGGTCAAACGAGAAGCCCTAGCCATGAAAAAACAAACCGTTGATGTGGTGGCCATGCGGCGGCGAGAACAGGCAGTAGAAGCCAGAGATCTCCTAGAAGAAAATAATATCCCTTATTGGTGCAGCCTAGGAATTTGGCTCTATCGAGAGACCTTAGATCAACTCAATCAAGATACCAGCGATTTAATCCAACGGATTCCCACCGCCTCAGTCGAACGAGTTTGGCATCAACTTGAAGAGGTCTGGTTTCAAAGCTGGCCCTTTGAATGGGAAGCATTTTTAACCAAACCGAACCATCGACGACAGAAATATTTGGGATTCCAAGCCCTTCCGGCCATGCCCCTGCTCAAAATCAAACAGGCAGACAAACAAGGGATGATGCTAGTGTCCCGTGAGCTAAATACACCGATCTACATCGACATTGCCAATCGCAAAAACCATACCGCGATCTTTGCCAAGACAGGGGTAGGCAAGTCAATCATCATGTTCGAGATGATTTTAGAATACCTGCTCTATGGCTATTTGGCGGTTATATGAAATCCGCTTGAAGAGTTAATGTATAATAAGAGGGTAAGGTTAATAAGCGATCGCCCTCCAGATGCCAAAGAGAATTGAGATAGCGGCTCACCTGAGTGTCTCTGAATTACAAGCTAGATATCGAGAGGCTAAAA
>JBCDDV010000418.1:0-3831 GCA_039180145.1 Cyanobacteria bacterium P01_G01_bin.49
AGTATCACGAGTTAATTCTATAAAATGATTAATTTGAAAGTATATATAATAGGTTGCTATTTCAACTATAACTGATTGGCGTTCTTGGCTCTCAAAAGAAAAGGATAATCAAATTCAAAGGGGATTCTCTTCAAACATCAAAGTACTCATAAAGCGATGAAAAAAACATCAGAAAAAGCCTTGTTATCATTTTTGCCAAACTCTCAAGTGGATACATAAAATAAATCACACAGTTACTCAGGGAACAGAGGAAGAACACAAAAATTTTAAGATAGATATCAAAAAAAAATGTCAATAATTTTGTTGAGGTACTTCGTTAGGAATTCACTGTTTTTGGGCAATTTTTAGGGGCGGTTTCAAATTTTCGATTTTTCACAGGTTATTGAACCACTTTCTTAGATTTTTGTCCAGTATAAAGAGTCATGGCAACGCAATTTACGATAAAAGACCATGAAATTTATCATTTATTAACCTGTTGTTAAAAATAGGCATTTACGATGGAATACCGATAGTCTCTATCAATATTCTATAATTCAGATGGTTTAATTCCAGGTGTGAGGATTGTTTTTATGTCAATATTATTAGCTCGAATGCTAAGGTCTATGCCAGTCATCTTGGGATTTTCTTTCCTAGTTGCTCAAGGTGCGATGGCAGTGCCTAACCCGACGAATGAGGATTCTCCAAATTCAGTATCCACTGAGGAAGATATTATCTCGCCTCAAGAAGCCTTAGGGGTACTACAAAATCGTCCCCAACTGAAAACTCCCTTAAACCGCGATGACAGCAAACGGTTTACCGATAGCTCAGGCAGTGGGTCTATGTCCCAGGTAACCAATATTTCTGAGTTACAAGATGTTTCTCCCACAGATTGGGCTTATGAAGCCTTAAGGAGTTTAGTAGAACGGTATGGCTGTATTGTGGGTTATCCTGACCGTACTTTTCGAGGCAACCGTGCTACCTCTCGTTGGGAATTTGCTGCTGGCTTAAATGCCTGTTTAAATACCATTGAACGGTTACTACAAGAAAATGTCGCTGTTCTCAGGGAAGACATCGAAAAGCTGAAGCGACTAGCCCAAGAATTTGAACAAGAACTGGTGGCATTAGGAGCCAGGGTTGGCAACCTAGAAGAACGGGTTTCTTTCCTCGAAGAGCATCAATTCTCCACCACTACCAAGTTAAATGGGGAAGTCCTCTTTACTTTTTCTTCAGCATCAGGGGAACGGGCGATCGACACTCGCCAACGAGATCTATTGAATCAAGGACTATTAGGAGAAGAAGAAACCCGACGAATCGATGATAATGCTACCCTGGGCTTTCGGACTCGTCTTAATTTTGACACTAGCTTTTACGGAAAAGACCGTCTGAGGGTTCGTTTCCAAGCAGGAAGTATCCCTAGACTTGATCGAGCGACAGGGACTACTATGGCTCGATTGGGACACGATGCTTCAACTGACGCTGATATTGAATTCGATGATGTTTACTATCGCTTTCCTATCGGTGACTTTAGGGGCTTTGTGGGAACTAGTGCCTTGGATATTGACAACATTTTTGATGTGGGAAACCCTTTCTTGGCTAGTTCGGGAAGTGGGGCTTTATCTCGTTTTGTTCGTCGTAATCCCTTGATATTCCGTGGCCCTGAAGGTATTGGGGCTGGTTTTGACTTTAAGTTATTTGATGAGTTGTTTGTTATTAGAGGTCTGTATTTAGCGGACAATGGTAATAGTCCAGATCTCGGAGAAGGTCTATTTAATGGGTCTTACAGTGCTGGGGGTCAATTAGGGATTTATCCTGCTGATAATCTATCCTTTAGTCTTACTTATCTTCTCTCCTACTTTGCAGCGGGTGAGTCGAATCTAAGCTCTAGTAACGGTAGTCGTGTGGCCAGTGATCCTTTCTTGGATGCCCCGACTCTACGAGACAGTTACGGGATTACAGGAGACTGGCGTATTAATGATACCTTCCACTTACACGCAACTGGCGCTTATGCGTTAGCCCGCGCTCAAGGTCAGGATGAGGATGGGCAAGAACGTAGTGGTTTCGGTGCTGACCTATGGACTTGGACTGCTATTTTATCTGCAGTTGACATCTTTAAAGAAGGAGCGGTTCTTTCTGTCGGTGGCGGTCAATATGTCACGGCTGAGCGAATTGATGCCATTACAGGGGATTTAAGAGTACCTGATCAGGATACCCCCTACATTGTTGAAGTCCAGTATCAGTACCCTCTCAATGACAATATCTTGTTAACTCCTGGTGGTTATGCCGTGATTAACCCAGAAGGGGATGAAGATAACAATACTGTCTGGGTTGGTGTCTTGCGCGCGACCTTTGAATTTTAAGCTGAAACCTTTTATCAGGGCGAATCATGATTCGTCCTGATAAACCTATGTTAGACGTGAAGAAATTTATAGACAACTCATAACTAGAAGGGAGTCTCAAACCCTAATCTTCTTATTGGAAAATTCTCACTCCGCTTGCAAAGCAGGGGCTTTTGCCCACCCACAGAACTCAGGTTGATAGGTACTTATAAAATTATTGAAAAATATTCTCAACACTATTGACAAGTTTTATTAATAAGCCTAAGATTAAGTCAATAAGTGTTCTCCTCTCAAGGATGGATCGGCAGGCGGAACCGCCTTAAACAAAAGGAATGGTTCCCCTATTTTTTTTTGCTTACTTTCAACCTAGGATGACCTCTAAAGCTTGTTGATGCAAACTTTGATTAGATGCAGCCAAAACTTCCGTCGATTGGTGATTAAGGGCTTTTCCCTGCCAATCAGTAATCATTCCCCCTGACCCTTCAATAATGGGAATTAATGCACAAAAATCATAGTATTTAAGGTCTGATTCTAAGATAACCATTGGCATGGAACTCCATCCCATCGCCAAGGACACGTAGTTGTAGCAGTCTCCCCCAAAAGCAATACGACGACAGACTTTTTGAAGACGATGGGCGATCGCTTGTTGATGAGGGGTGACAAACATGAAAGGGGTTGTAGAGGTTAGACAGGCTTCTGATAATTGATAAGAATTATTATTTGTATAAGGATTGTCAATAATTTTTTGGTTAAAGTAAGCTGGTTTTCCAGCTATTCCTAACCATCTTTCTTGCATAATTGGCTGATTAACACATCCTAATAAGGGTAAATTATGGTCGAGATCAACTAAAGCAATCAATGTTCCAAAAATAGGTAGTCCTTTGACAAAAGAAGCCGTCCCATCAATGGGATCAAGTACCCAATAATAGCCATTTTTTGAAGGGATATTTTCTCCTTCTTCACGGATAATTCCCTCATTAGGAGATGCTTTGATAATTAGATCAACCATGACATCCTCTGCTAAGCGATCGGCAAGAGTGACAATGGAAGAAATTTCGGTAGTTTTTGTTTCTACATCGAGGTTTGCTTGGCGGAAATATTGCTGAATAATCTTTCCTGATGCGTCAGCTAATGTATTAGCTAGTTCGATCTTCAGACTAAAGTTTTCACCTTTCATTTTTAAGTATCTGAATCACTTCTAAAAGACGGTCTATTTCTGCATCTGTTCCAATAGAAATTCTGACATAATTATTAATGCGAGGATGTTGAAAATATCTTACTAATATTTTTCGTTTTTTTAATTGACTATAAAGTTCAGAAGCCTCTATCCATTGAGGAGAAGCCAAAACAAAATTAGCATCAGACTCATAGACTAAAAAATCTAGGTTTTGTAGAGAAGTAATCAGACGATTGCGAGTTTGACAAACTTTCCCCCAAATGTGCTGAAAGTAGTCTTGAAATTGAAAACAATTTGTAGCTAACATTTGAGCAATTCTATCTAAATTATAAGAATCTC
>JBCDDV010000419.1:0-3826 GCA_039180145.1 Cyanobacteria bacterium P01_G01_bin.49
GTACCAACAAATTGAAATTCCCATATCTGCAACTCTGGCGACACCTTTTCCATTTCAAATGCCGTTGACGCGAGAATCGTTAATTGCTGCTAAATCTACTCTCGCGGCGCAATTAGAAGCTGCAAACCAATGGCGCGAACATTTAGGAAATATGTCAAATGCTCTTCGTCGTCTTGAAGAGATGAAAACTCGCAAACTACAGCTTGAAGAGAAACTTGCATCAATTCCCACCCAAGAAAACTGCACTCCCAGCAACACGGAACACCATCACTTACAAGTGCAGTTATTTGAACTATCGTGGCAGTATTTGCAATTAATCGCCCTCAAACGCAATTCAGAAGTAATCAACTCCATCAAAACTTATATCGCCTTTCTCAACGGCGAGTGGGATGCATTCCGTTCCTTAGCACGCGATTGGCGTAATATCTACCGCAACCTCAGCCTTATATTCCCCGTTTTTACATCAACTCTGCATTCAATCCGCAACCTCTTCCCCTATCCCGACAGCGGTTGCATCGACCGGGTAATTGTAGACGAAGCCGGGATGATACCACTCCACCAAGCATTTCCGGTATTGGTGCGCTCTCTACAAGCATTGTTTGTGGGCGACCCCATGCAACTCGAACCAGTGATGAATTTGACCCAGCAAACCCTAGAACAGTACTGCAACCAAGCTTTTAATGCACGGGGACTAACAGCAGAATATTACGACCTCTACAGCCCTACAGCTACCGCTACAGCTACTGCCTATCACCGGGCTGCTGGTGCAAGCGGACAACCCGGAGACTTGGGACAAGGGATTATTCTCAAAGAACACTATCGCTGCGTAGAGCCGATTATTTCATATTGCGATCGCGTTTGTAATTACGGCATGGTTATCAAAACCCCAGATAAACCATCGCTGCTTGGCTCCAATTTAATTGCATACCACGTTTCGGGTAAATACGAATCCCATACCAACCCGGCTGAAGTGTTAGCGGTGGAAAGAATTGTGGCTCAACTACTCGAAGCGGGCTACTGCATTAATTCGTCAGACAACGATAAAACCATAGGAATCATTTCTCCCTACCGTCGTCAAGCAAACGCGCTCAAATCGCACTTGCAATCAGTTTGGCAAGATTTTCCTCCTGGCAGTATTGGCACGGTTCATACCTTCCAAGGAGGCGAAAAATCAGCGATTATTCTATCAACTCGCCAGTGTCGTCCTTCAGATAGTTTGTGGTTTATAAACCGCCGTCCAAATCTATTGAATGTGGCTGTAAGTCGCGCTAAGGAGTTGTTTATTTTAGTCGGCAATTTGGAGCGTTTAGAACAAGCAGGGGGCTATTCTAAAATGCTTGTCGAACATATTAATCGGCATGGGGAAGTTTGGGTAGATGGTGCATCTGAAAAACGCTGCGCGTAAGCCTTTTTCAAATTAATTCCTTCTCCCAACTTCTGTGTTAATTCCGCGTCGTAAGTAACATTCAACATCTGCCGTTTTTCCCGCACACGAGCGTTGCGCTACTCCCTTCTTTAAACCCCAGAGTGTACTTATTACGGAATTTATTTAATTCCTCCTGATTTCTTCATTAATTATCTATTTTTATTGTAAATAGAAGGATTGAGAGATATTGAAAGACGCTCTGTGCTGACTGGAAGTTTAATAACCCCAAGAATAAAAATTATTTGAAGAAGATAAATATAGTTAGTGTTTCGACAATTGAATAAGTTTTTATGAGCGGATTATTTAATTACTTGATATACACAAGCATAGGCTCGAAAAGCACTGCGCTTTTATGAATATTACAAATTAATTAACTCGTATAGAGGTGCGGATACACGGATAAAACATCCATCCCTATTCAAGAATTTAATAATATGGCATACGCAATTTTTTTAACGAAAAAACTAAAAACTGGCGGACAAATTGCAGGTTCTGCAAGTCACGTCCAACGCGATAGAGAAACACCCAATGCTAACCCCTATAAAGAGAATCTTTGGTTAATGGGCAATCCCGAACAAGATTTAGTCCAAGACACCTTTCATCATATTGGCAATCAAACTATTCGCAAAAATGCTGTACTGTGTGTAGAACTAGTTTTATCTGCATCCCCGGAGTTTTTTCGTCCCAGTACTCAAACAGAACCCGGTGAATACGAACCATTACGATTAAACCGTTGGCTCGATTTCAACAAGCAATGGTTGCAGGAACGGTTTAGCGTTACAGCAGAAGGAATCTCCGTTCCGCGCAATCGCATTATCTCAGCCGCCGCTCACTTGGATGAGGTTACACCCCACATCCACGCGCATATGGTACCAATTGATAAACGCGGTAAACTCAATGCTAGTGCGTTCTTCGGTTCTCCTAAATTATTACGGGAATGGCAAGATGATTACGCTCAAGCGATGAAACCCCTTGGTTTGGAACGCGGGATAAGGGGAAGTAAAGCGACACATATTGATATCGGACGATATTACACTAATATTAATTCTCCTCAAACAGATAATATTTTAGTACTGCGCGATAAAGCTAGAGACAGGGATAGAGCGGAAAATCAACGCCGGGAGATGGAAGCAACTGCCCTTGCAAAACAAAAAGAAGCTGACGAACTAAGAAGACAAAACCAACAGTTGCAGCTGCAAATCCAACTTCAACAACAGAAAATAGAAGAGTTATCCAAATCGCCCTACGATGTTTCTTTAGAAGATGTAGCCTATCAATTGGGATTCGAGCGCG
This sequence comes from Cyanobacteria bacterium P01_G01_bin.49, assembly GCA_039180145.1. Classification (GTDB taxonomy): domain Bacteria; phylum Cyanobacteriota; class Cyanobacteriia; order Cyanobacteriales; family Microcystaceae; genus JBCDDV01. The sequence continues at coordinate 2,720 of JBCDDV010000419.1, forward strand.
ATAAAAATAAGCCTTTACTTTGGCTTGGTGCAGATAGGGCGCTAGTAATTAACGATAATAAATTTATTACTAAGTCTGTTAATTCCTTTGATTCCAAACAAACTGGAGAAAATCCCATCGATTTAGTACAAACAGTTTTGGATGTAGAACAACGTCAAAGCATTAGTTGGCTTGCTTCTCAGTTTGGAACTGAAATGGCGATCGCAAATCTCATGAAGAAGATAAAACCAGACATTCTCCAATATCCCACACCTAAATTCCAACCACCTTTTTCTTCGGAACCGAAATGGCAGCAAGCAAAAAGCTACCTTACCAACACCTATGGAATTAGCGACAAAGTTTTAGAAACAGAGCATTCCCACAATCGTATCTATGCTGACAATCAAGGGAATGCTGTAATTAAGCACTATTTAATTGCCCCCAGTAGAGAACATTTAAAGCGAGGACCTGTGGTAACGGGAGCTAGTATTGTAGGTGAGAAATTTAATGGAGTAGCATTAGGTTCCAGTCGTACAGAAGGATGGTTTGGTATCGGGTTTGACGAAGGTAAACTACACCAAGTTGCTCTTGCAGATTCGCCGATTGAGGTATTATCCCTTGCATCAATCAACCCAAAGCCTAAAAAACCAACGGTATTTCTAACGGCAAATGGTGCTATTTCAGAAAGTCAAATACATTTACTGCAACGCATTCAGTCAAGTGGTGGCGAAATTATCTTAGCGTCGAGCGCTACATCTTCTGGAGAGAAGCTAGCCAAACAAGTATCGGAACAACTAGAAGAAACTCGTAGAGTCAAGCCTCAAGCGGGTGAAACTTGGAATGATGATTTACGACTTCTTCGCGAGCAGCTTCAACAAGAAAGGGAAAGACTGCAACAAAGACAGAAATCGGTTAAGCGAGGTATTGAATTAGAGTAATACGCTAAGCTTATTTACCCGCTCTTTGATGTCTTTCATTGATTTAAAGTATTCTTTTATTCTTTTGATAGAAATTTATTTCAGCAATTAACGATAGTTAAATTTGGGGTGTGGAATGTGGAATAAAAGCCTTCTACCCCCAAATTCTGCCTTTTTAAAATTTTTAGCATCCCTTTGTACTGAAGAACTA
>JBCDDV010000420.1:0-3825 GCA_039180145.1 Cyanobacteria bacterium P01_G01_bin.49
CACATCAATTTCCCACCACTTCAGACCATGACGGGCTGAAAACTGAAAAGCATGGTGGTTGTTATGCCAGCCTTCACCATAGGTTACTAAGGCTACCCACCAGCAATTTGTAGAGTAATCACCAGCATCGTAGGTCTGGTACCCAAATTTGTGGGTGGCACTGTTGACAAACCAGGTAATATGAAAAACCAATACCAAGCGGACAAAAATCCCCCAGATAACAAACGGCCATCCTCCTAAGAAATAAAGGCCTAATCCTAATAAGATTTGAATGGGAACCATAAAATTCTGGCAAAACTTAAAGAAGGGATCTTCACTAATGTCTTGAGTGTAGCGAGGAACATCATTATCAGCAGGAATTTTATGTAACATCCATCCCATATGACTCCACCAAAATCCTTGATTAGAATCATGGGGATCAGGTTCTGTATCAGAATATTTATGATGAATACGGTGTAAGCCAACCCATTGAATTACTCCTCCTTGACAGGCTAAGGTTCCCAAGAAAACTAAGAGATATTCTAGCCATTTAGGGGCTTGAAAACTACGGTGAGAAATCAGACGATGAAAGCCTAATGTGATACCTAAAGCCCCAGTAATCCAATAGAGAAGGAAGGTAATTCCTACTGCTTCCCAGCTAAAATTACTGGGTAAAAAAGCAAGTAAGGCCAGAATATGAATCGAGGCCATGTAGGCGATCACCGTCCAGTCAAGGGGAAGTTTTTGAGATGTGGCAACAGTCATGTAATAACCTGAATGTGAATGTAATTAAATAGAATTATGCTTTAAGATATTTAAGCAATCTTAACTGGGTCGTTATATCAATCACTCATCATTAACTTCAAGTTTTTCTTATGATTGACATCTCTAAAATTAATGATAATTTGATATAACCCAATGGCATAATATTGAACCCTTCAAGAGAAATAAACGTTCAAATTTTCAAGCAATGATAGTTAACAAGTGTTTGGTTTAGTTTAGGTTGACGAATGAACAGCTTTATGCTCATAAAAGAAGCAGAGAATGCCCTTATACCGATTTTTTCGGAAATTGATACTAAGGTCAAGGAAAATCTCAAAAAAACTTTAGATGCTTTTCGCGATCGCCATTTAGGTGTTCATCATTTTGCCACAGTCACTGGGTACGGACACAATGACCTAGGAAGAGAAACCCTCGATGAGATTTTTGCCCAAATCATGGGTGCCGAAGCTGCAATTGTCCGCGTGCAATTTGTCTCAGGAACTCATGCGATCGCTTGTGCTTTATTTGGGGTACTCCGTCCGGGGGACGAAATGCTAGCAGTTGCCGGGTCTCCTTACGACACTCTAGAAGAGGTAATCGGTTTAAGAGAAAGTTGTCAAGGTTCCTTAAGAGAGTTTAACATTGATTACCGCGAATTGACGTTGAGCGATCAAGGAACAATTAATTGGAAAGCCTTAGCAACGGCCGTTAAAGCACAAACTCGTTTAGTGCTTATTCAGCGTTCTTGTGGTTATTCCTGGCGACAAAGCTTATCGATTTCGGATATCGAAAAAATCGTCAAAATCGTCAAACAACAAAATCCGAATACTGTATGTTTTGTGGACAATTGTTATGGAGAATTTGTTGAAACATTAGAACCGACAGAGGTTGGTGCAGATTTAATGGCTGGTTCTCTGATTAAAAATCCAGGGGGAACGATTGTGAGTACGGGAGGATATATTGCGGGGAAAAAGGCTTTAGTAGAAGCGGCAGCTTGTCGGTTAACTGCCCCAGGTATTGGCAGTGAAGGTGGAGCAACTTTGAATCAAAATCGTCTCCTATTTCAAGGATTATTTTTGGCGTCACAAATGGTCGGAGAAGCAACAAAAGGAAGTCATTTAATTGCCTATGTTTTTGATAAATTGGGTTATCCAGTTAATCCCTTACCAATGGTTCCTCGCCGAGATATTATTCAAGGGATTAAGTTAGGTTCTCCTGAAAAATTAAAGGTCTTTTGTCGTGCTGTTCAACGCTATTCTCCGGTCGGTTCTTATCTAGACCCTATCCCGGCTAATATGCCAGGCTATGAAAGTCAATTAGTGATGGCTGGTGGAACATTTATTGATGGTAGTACCTCGGAATTTTCTGCGGATGGGCCTTTGAGGCAACCTTACATTGTGTTTTGCCAAGGAGGAACTCATTGGACACATGTTTCTTTAGCTTTAGAAGCAGCTATTGAAGAAATTAATGAGATTAAGTAAACTGATAACTATTGCTTAAAGTATGCTTTCTCTCCACGATTTCCCTAAATGGGATTTACTCACTTGAAAACTATTTTAGCAATTCTAAGGACACCGCAAAAACTGTCAACTATCTGCCCCATTTTGGCAGAAATTAGCTATATTAATTAAATTGACCGTACTTTACTTAAGCTGTGATGATAAAATTTAACTTATTAGCAACCGTTGCTACCCTTGCAGCAACAACAATTATTAGTCCTTTCGTGGTAGAGTCACCTACACAAGCCAAAACGCTAGGTGCTAACTTTGTTTGCGGAACATGGGAAGGCGTTCCCACAACCTTTGTGATGACACCGAATCAAGATACTGTTCCCGTATTAGTTTGGGATTCTAAACACTTTAGCAACTCTGGCTACGATCCCTATACCCGCTGTCAATTAGTATCAAGTCGTTTCCAATATTTTCATGATAGTGGTCAATTAAACTATCTCACTACCGGACTGATGAACCGGATGCCTGTTGTTTGCGTAACTGATAGAAACGGTGGCGGATGTAATGGCTTATTATTTACGCTGAAACCGGGTGCCAGTGCCAGTCAAACTTTACAAGAGTTGATGGCAGTACGAATGCGAACAAAAGGCCCATTAAACGAAACATTAGGGCGAGTTTATATCAATTTTGAAGACTATTTAACAGAGGCAGCAACTGCTACTCAAAAACGGAATCTTGATAATAGTAAACTAACAGGTGATCGCTAAGTTAAATTTTAATGAGTAACCGTTTTTGTTGGTACTTGATGCCTATCCTGGGGACAATGGTGATTATGCAAGCTGTCCCCATAGCTGCTACTCTGGCTTTATCTGCTACTCAAGTGAATGGTATTGCCAAACAAATTACGGTACTCATTGAAGGGCCGGGGGGTAACGGGACAGGGGTTATTGTTGAGAAAACAGGAAATACCTATCGTCTACTCACAGCCGGTCATGTGGTTGCCAGTATTAACCCTGGTGAAGAAGCTTATGCCATAACATCTGACCAGCAAAAACATACAATTGACACTAATAATATTAAAATCATTTCAGGGGTTGATTTAGCTATCGTTGAATTTGTCAGCGATCGCTCTTACAGTTCTGCCAAATTGGGTAATGGAGAAAGATTAAGTGAAGGAATGAACGTATATGTAGCGGGATTTCCTTTGCCAACTACAGCCATTGACCGTTCTGTCTATACGTTTGTGCCTGGAAAAATAACCTCTGCATCATCACAAGGATTAAGAGATGGTTATGGACTAATTTATAATAATGATACCCTACCAGGAATGAGTGGGGGCCCAGTCTTAAATGAGCAGGGGGAAGTCATTGCAATTCATGGGCGCGCTGATACAACTCAAACCCAAGCCACAGGCTATGACAACATTTATATTAAAACAGGACTTAATTTAGGCATTCCCCTAAGTAACAATGTCTTAGGGGGTGTCAACCCTTCCCCATCACCACTACCTTCTTCTCCGCCAACTTCTGTTTCTCCTACACCACCACCATCTGCGTCTTCCCTACCACCACCACCACCACAAACTGCCTTACAAAGCCCCCCAGAAATTATTATTGATCCCATGGACAATTCG
>JBCDDV010000421.1:0-3790 GCA_039180145.1 Cyanobacteria bacterium P01_G01_bin.49
ATAGTTAATTTTGTGCAACCTTGAGCATCTAAATCAAAAATTGCTAATAATAATTCCGTTAAAATTTGTTGTGTTCTAGGATCAAGACGACCTACCATTCCACAATCAATAATAGCAACTCTACCATCTTCTAAGTAAAAAATATTGCCAGGATGAGGATCAGCATGAAAAAATCCATCCAGATAAATTTGTTGAAAAAAGGCTCTAAATAGTAAAGAAGTAATTTCTTCTTTACGTTTTTCGGTGGGTTTATTGGTATTCGGGATACTTATATCAGCTTGAAGAATTGGCTGACCATTTAACCATTCTAAAACTAATATTTTTTCTGTTGTTAGATTCCAATAAACTTGAGGAATAACTAACTTTTTTGTGTCAAACCAGCGACTTTCTGCTAAATTTTTGCGTATTTTATCAGTATAAGTTGCTTCTTTTGTAAAATTTAGTTCCGCTTTAATTGCCTTAGAAAACTCATCAGCGAGCTTAACAACATCATAATTTTGCCCAACTTCTGTTAAAGCAACTAATTCAGCAATTCCCTTAATTAAACTAATATCTTGGTCAACAATTTTATCAATACCTGGACGTTGAATTTTAATGGCAACTTCTTGACCATTGATTAGGGTTGCATGATGAATTTGTCCAATAGAACCAGCGGCAATCGGTTGTTGATTAATTTGACTAAAAATTGATTCAACAGGTTGTTGTAATTCTTGACGTAAAACTTCTTCAATAGCTTGCCAAGAAACAGTCGGAACATTAGCGTGTAAAGCAGTTAAAGCTTTCACATAATTCGGCGGTACAATATCGGGACGGGTGCTTAAAATTTGTCCTAATTTGACATAAAATGGGCCTAATTCTACTAAGATATTTCTCAGCACTTCTGGAGGAGGAGCTTGAGGATTTTCGGCTTTACCTACCGTTAATAATCCTCTCATATAATCCCAACCATTGCTGAGAACAACTTCAATAATTTCTCGTTGACGCGCACTGGTTTGAGTTAAAGAAAACATACAACAGTTCTATTCAAATTGTGAAGACTAATAATCATTACAAAAATTTTTCAAGCTCAGAATTATTTTGTAGTTTTTTCAAAAGTTGTTTAATATCTTGCGTGCGATTTTTGTTAACAACCAAGGTAACATTTTTATCTCGAACAATCACCACATCTTCTAGCCCAATTGTCGCAATAACTTCTTGATCATCACTAGCATAAATGATAGCTCCTTCCGTATCAATGTCGACATGATTTCCTAATTCTACATTCTTTCTCTTGTTATCGATCAATCGTTCTAAAGAATTCCAATCTCCTAAATCATCCCAACCAAAATTAGCTGGCAAAACATAAGTTAATTGAGTTTTTTCCATTAAGGCATAATCAATACTGGTTTTTTCTAATTTATCATAAGCATCTTGACCTTTTTCTTGCAAAGCTTGTAAGACTTGAGGGGCGTATTTTTCTAATTCTGCTAAGACAACTCCTGCACGGAAAATAAACATACCACTATTCCAACTAAACTTACCTGTGGCGATGAAAGATTCTGCCGTTTCTTGATTGGGCTTTTCAGTAAAACGACTGACTTGATACACTGGGAGATTATCAAAATTTCCTGTCAATTTTCCCTGTTCAATATAACCGTAACCCGTTGATGGATAAGTCGGTTTAATTCCTAACGTAACGATCGCATTTTCTTCTGACGCTAATTGGGCAGCCGCCTTTAAAGTATGTTCAAATTTATCTGTTTCTTTAATCCAATGATCGGCTGGAAAAAAGCCAATAACCGCATCGTTTCCATAGCGTTTAGCAATTTCTAAGGTTGTCCAAGCGACTGCAGGGGCAGTGTCTTTTCCTTGAGGTTCAACTAATAAATTACGCTCAGGTAACTTTGGCAATTGTTCTCGTATCCCCTCAGCGATCGCAGCAGCCGTAATTACCCAAAGACTATCCCAATTTTGTGCTAAAGGTAACAGACGATTTGCTGTGGCTTGTAGTAAGCTCTCTCCACTGCCATCCAAAGATAGAAATTGTTTCGGACGATGGCGGCGACTAAGGGGCCAAAACCGTTCGCCTTTACCACCAGCAAGAATTACAGGAATTAAAGGTTGAGTCATGATTATGCTGTTTAATAAGGTTGTGAACCGATTGTATCCTTAAAGGTTGAGTTTTGTTAACATAAATTATAAGATTTATCTCAAAAACCTTGACTTTAACAAACGCTTATCTTCTCGTTTCTCATGGTAGCCGTGATCCTCGTCCTCAAATTGCTTTAGAACGGTTATCTTATTTAGTACAACAGCAAATACAGGCAACGTTATCTGGCGAAGACAAGACATACTCAAAACAGAGAACAAGGAACATGAAAAATCCTCGTTCTGCTGTACTTTCTCCTGTCTCCCCACTGATTCTAGAAACAGCATCATTAGAACTATCTGAAGTGCAACTAAGGGACAAAATTCAACAAGTTGCCAAACAAGGGCAAAAAGTTGGCGTTGACATTCTGAAAATTGTCCCTCTATTTTTATTGCCTGGGGTTCATGTTACCGAAGATATTCCCAGAGAAGTGGAGATCGCCAAACAAACATTAGGCAACAGCATTAAATTGAAATTATGTCCTTATCTGGGCAGTTATAAAGGATTGATTAAGATTCTGTCTCGTCAATTCTCTGAACATCCCCAAGACGCTAGAATAATTATCTCTCATGGAAGTCGTCGTCTCGGTGGTAACTGTCCTGTTGAGGCGATCGCTGATCGTTTAAACGCCTCTGTTGCCTATTGGAGTATTTCTCCGAGCTTAGAAGATAAAGTTTATGCTTTAGTTAACCAAGGGAAAACCAGCATCACCATTGTGCCTTATTTTCTATTTACAGGGGGCATTACAATGATGATTGCCCAACAAGTTGAACAATTACAACGCAGCTTACCTCATATTCAATTTAACTTAGGACATCCTTTAGGAGCCACCTCAGACTTAGCAGCATTGATGGCAGAGGAAATAAGGCGATGACCAATCAATTGAACATTAATAAGTGCTAAATGAAATGACGCAAAGTACAACAGAAACTTGCTTAGGAAAAGTCTATTTAGTAGGTGCAGGGCCAGGAGATCCAGGGTTAATGACCTTAAAGGGCAAAACCCTACTAGAATATGCTGATGTGGTTGTTTATGATGCGCTAGTGAGTCCTGCCATACTCAGTATGATTGGTGATCGCACCCTAAAAATCGATGCAGGAAAACGTCGGGGCCGTCATTCTAAGTTGCAAGATGAAACCACCCGAATTTTAATTAAAAAAGCCAGACAATATCCTGTGGTAGTAAGACTCAAAGGAGGTGATCCTTTCGTCTTTGGTCGGGGAGGAGAAGAAATGCAAGACTTAATTAAAGCGGGTGTTCCGGTTGAAGTCGTACCAGGAATTACCTCCGGTATTGCGGCCCCTGCCTATGCAGGTATTCCGGTGACCCATCGGGGTTATAGTTCTTCGGTTACCTTTGTTACTGGTCACGAAGCGACGGGAAAATATCGCCCTGATATTAATTGGGGTGCGATCGCTCAAGGATCAGAAACCATTGTTATCTATATGGGCGTTCATAATTTAGCCAATATTGTTACCCAATTACAACAAGGTGGGTTAACCTCTCAAACCCCTATCGCCTTAATTCGCTGGGGAACCAGACCCGAACAAGAACAATTAATCGGCACGTTAGCAACCATTTCTCAACAAGTAGAACAAAGCAATTTTGAAGCCCCTGCCATCGCTATTATTGGTAATGTGGTTGACCTGCATCAACTATTAA
>JBCDDV010000422.1:0-3777 GCA_039180145.1 Cyanobacteria bacterium P01_G01_bin.49
ACCACTTCCGATAAAGATTCTTCAATAAATTGAGTGGTATCAAAGGCGACAACATATTCTAAATCAGGGGGAAAAAATTCTGCCAGCCGATCCATTTCTGCTTTCACTCTTTTGGCAACTTCTAAGGCATTTGATCCCGTTCTTTGGTAAATTCCGATTCCTACCGCTTCTTGACCCCGGAAACGTAAAAAAGAACCATAATCTTCTGCTCCTAACTCTGCTCTTCCCACATCTTTAAAATAAACTAACGCTCCATTTTCGTCAGTTTTTAATAAGAGATTGTCAAATTCTTTCGGATCTTTTAATTGACTAATTGCTCGTAAATCAAATTGATATTCTTGCCCTTCAACAGCAGGTTCTCCTCCAATTTTTCCGGCACCAACTTGTAAATTCTGCTCTGATAATGCCGTGACAACATCTTGAGTAGTCAATCCTCGACTTGCCAAACGGTTAGGATCTAACCAAAGACGCATTGCATAGCGACGTTCTCCAAAAATGCGAACATTGCCTACTCCTTCCAGTCGCTTTAAAGCATCAACTAAATATTTATCGGCGTAATTACTTAAAAATATATTATCGTAGCGATTATTGTCGCTATATAATCCCATTCCTAGGAGTAAATTGTTTGATTCACTACTAACTTGTACCCCTGTTCTTTGAACAATATCAGGCAATTGGGATTGTACTACTGCCACTTGATTTTGTACATCAACTGCAGCTAAATCAGGGTCTCTCGAAGAATCAAAGGTAACTGTAATACTACTAGTTCCACTATTGCTACTAGTAGAACTTATATATCTGAGTCCTTCAACTCCATTAATTTGTCGTTCCAAAATATTAGTAACCGCATTTTCTACGACTTCTGCACTAGCTCCACTATAGTTTGAAGTTACTTGAACTTTGGTCGGACTAATTTCAGGAAATCGATCTAAAGGCAGACTGAATAAACTAATGATTCCTACTAAGAGAATAAGTAGGGCGCAAACAGAAGAAAAAACCGGGCGTTTGATAAAAAAGTCAACAAAGTTCATGATTTTTGTGAAATGTTAATTGTTCATTGTTGATTGTTCGTTATTATTTTTGATTTCTTGAATGGGTGCGCCATCTTTGAGTTGTAAAATACCTGCTGTGATAATTTTTTCTCCAACGGTTAGGCCATCGATAACTTGATAATTATTGCCTTGTAAATTTCCTAACTCAACTTGTCTTTGTTGTGCGGTGAATGGGGGTTCATCTTCTTTAGCATCTTCATTCGGTTTAGCCACAAATACGAAGGTTTGGGCCCCTAAACGAGATACTGCAGTGGCAGGAATTAAAATACCACGGCGTTTTTCCCAAATCACTCTTGCTTGCATAAATTGACGGTTGAGTAACGCTTTATTACTTGTCTTGAATGTTGCTTTTGCTAAAACGAGTTGAGAGTCTGCAGTGACATTGGGGGCAATAAAACTAATTTTGCCAGTGGCGATCGCTTTTCCTTGAGTATTAATAATTTCTACTGGCAAGCCTAATCGCAATTGAGAGGCTTTTTCTAAAGGAATGGATAAATTAAGTTCTAAAACATCATTGCCAGTCAGGGTAGTTAAGGTATCCCCTTGGCTGACATAGTCTCCTATTTCTACAGGAATGTCCCCCACAACCCCAGAAATTGGCGCAACCACCTGAGTTTTATTAACATTAACTTCTGCCATTTTCACTTGGGCGATCGCTTCTGACACATCAGCTTTGGCTTGGGCAATCACTTCTTGGCGAGGGCCGTTTTGCACTCTTCTCAGATTTTGGGCTTCCCTTTCGACTGCGGAGGCTAACTCATCCACATCGGAACTGCGACTTTTTTGCAGTTGGGATAATCGTCGTTTCGCTTCTTCCAGGTTAGCAGTAGCACTACGAGCTTCGGTGAGATACTCTTGAAATTCATCTTCAGAAATTGCTCCTTCTTTTGTTAGTTCTTCGTAGCGTTCAACTCGTTTTTCTGCTAACTCGGCACTGGCTTGAGCAGAATTTACTTGAGCTTCTGCTTGGGCAATTTCTTCGACCCGACTTCCTTGTTTGGCATTTCTGAGACGAGTTTCTGCCTCTCGGAAACTAGCTTGAGCTTCTTCGATATCTTCATCACGGCTTCCGGCTTCTAATTCTGCTAACCTGGCTTGGGTATTGGCTAATCTGGCTTGGGCTTCTAATAATTCTGCCTGCCAGTCCTCTTTATCTAAGTTGACAATTACTGTGCCTTTGCTGACGCGATCGCCTTCTTCAACTAAAATTTGATTAATTCTGCCCCCAATTTCTGGCCGAAGCACCACGGCATCACGGGCTTCAATGGTTCCAACAACGTCAGAGGTTTGCTCAATGATTCCCGTGTCTAATTGAGCTAATTCTACAGAAGTCGGTGGCATTTTTTGGGCTAAAGCCCCTGAATTAGCTGCATTTTTTGGGTTATTCAACCACCAACTTGCACCCCAACCCACCCCGCCAATTAGTACCAACACGCCAATCAATAAGGGCCAAGGTTTGCCCTTAAAAGTAAACAGTTTGGCTTTGTGATCATTTCGTAATTCCGTTTCAAAAGTAGATGGGGTTTCTGAAGGAGGCAATTCATGAGTATTAGGCATCTTCTCTGTGGTGTCTTATGATTTCTTAATATAACAAGTTTATCGACTTAATTGGCACTCTCTAGAATTGTCGTCTAGACGATCTTTTCAGAATTTAAACTGTACAGTGTGGTTTGGCTGTAAGATTGCCATAAGCGACAAAAAAAAGAAGCTGTGAGGTAGATTTAATCAATAATTAAAAACATTTAGTTAATCGTCCTATTTTTAGGAGTTTGTCACTATTATACTGTACAGTCTAGTATGATTATGCCGTCTAAGCTAAAGTTAAGAAAATTGTGCTAAGTTATCTGTGATCACTCAAAAGACTCTCAACAAAAGGGTTATTAGGACTTTTTGTCATGATATCTTTATGAAGGTTGTTCGTTTGAGACGATTATGGGGAATTGTAAGAAAGAGAAAACCAATCCATCACTTTCAACGGTGAGGATCGATGACCTCAAGTACCATTGACTTAACTCTTGAAGAGGAGTTTGCTGTGCCAACTCATAAAATACTTGTAATTGATGATAGTAAAGTGATCCGCATGCGGGTTAAAGATATGTTGCCAGAAGGCAATTTTCAAGTCCTTGAAGCCAAAGATGGTGTTGAAGGCTATAACTTAATCCGTAGCGAAAAACCTAACCTGATCATGCTAGATTTTTTGTTACCCAAGATGAGTGGGTGGGATGTCTATCAAGAAGTTCAAAAAGAATATGATCTCAAAAAAATCCCGCTAGTTTTAATGTCGGGACGGAAAGAAGAAGTTGTCGAGAAACTTAACGAACCGTTTGAATATTTTTCTTTTATTGAAAAACCCTTTGAGAAAAAGCAACTACTTGAGGCCATCAAAGATGCCATGGCCAAATCAAGAAAGCATACTCAGCCCAAAGATTTATCATCTACTGGTGGAAAGAATATCGTTTCTACTGATAGTGCTGCTATGGCTCAAGAAATCATGTCTCTGCGTCAACAAGTTAATAATATGCAGGGAGAAATTAATTTGCTGAAGAAGCAACTCAGACAAGTTTTAGGGTTTTTACAAAAACGCTAAATTTCTCTTGAAAGTCCCCTTGCTAGTTCTGATGAACCGTCCAAGAGTCAGCAAGGGATTTTTTTTATCCTTCCATTGTCAAGGTATCTGGTATTAATCGCTGATTATTAGCTTGGTACTGGATTCGTTGTAAAGTCG
>JBCDDV010000423.1:0-3764 GCA_039180145.1 Cyanobacteria bacterium P01_G01_bin.49
CTGGATTAGCAGCGTGAATAAAATTCCTGCTGAGGTGATGAAATTACCAACATTGGGGAGAATTAATCCAGGATTAACGGCAAATTTAGTGATTTTTAAAGCCCGTTATTTTAGTGAATTATTTGCCCGACATCAAAGCGATCGCCTGATCGTACGTCAAGGCAAATTTATTGACAGAACCTTACCTGATTATGCAGAATTAGATGACTTAATCAATCAGAGTTAGGGGTTCAGGGTTCGGAGTTCGGAGTTGGATGATATTTTCTGTCTGATTAATAGATACGAAGTTTGACAGCACAACTAAAAAATCTAGGATAGACTTAATAGGTTAGACAAGGCACAGATTCGTTATGATTCATCGTAAACTTTCTTCTTCTTCACTACGCTACTTCTTAGCTGGACTAAAACCATTGGGTCGTCCGACAGTCTGGGGAACTATAGGAATTATGGCCCTAGCTTCTTTGAGTATCTGGCAATATTTTCAACATCCTGAATGGCTAAGTGGTGATATTCCCATATCAGAGACAGGGGAACTAAATGACGAAGTCGGAAATAACCTCGATGTTGGCGTTGATCTCCAAGATTTTGAAGAAACTCCCTCAGAAATTCCCCTCACCCCTAATGCTTTCAATGAAAGTGTTCCTCAATCTACTGGAGAATTACCTGTAGAAAACTCAGAAACGAGAAGTAGTCCTCTTCCTGATAGTTTAAGCGAACCATTAAACTCAGAAACAACCTCAAATCAAAATATAGAAGAGACGACCCAACAACAATTTCCGCAGTTTCAACCTTTAATTCCGAGTTTCAACAATCTCAACTCTCTATTTCCCTCTATTTCTCCTACTGCTTCTAATCCTTCTGAAGAGGCCAGTAAACCCATTAAACTTCCCGATCTACAACCCCTTAACCTAGGAACCCCTGAAAACAATCCCCTAAAAAATGCTCTGGATAAGACCTTTTCTAAAGAGTCACCCAAGACAATAGAACAAAATCCTGAATTAAATGAAACTAATTCCGGTAAGTCTTCCCCAGAAAGACAATCTCAACAAAACTCCCAAAGACCACCACTAGCCAAGAAAACGGTTCCATCTTCTCCTCAACAACCCGGTAATAATCTCTCTCAAGGGAGTGGTAACCAATCTTATCCTCAACCTTATAATAATCCCTATAATAGCAATCAAACCAACGCCCAATCTTATAATAATCCCTACGACCAGTCTATTATCCAACCGTACAATAACCCCTATGGTACTGGAATAGCACCAACACCAATTCCTGTCTCCCCTCAATCTTCTCAGTCGTCTCGTAATCCCAACACTAATCTCAACCCCGATCCTTACGGTCAATCTAGACAACGCCAAAGACAGAATAACTACGGAATACAAGAACCTCAAATCGATCCTTTTGAGGGACATTACTCTTACTAAGGCAAGTTGTCTCTCTATATTGTCAAGTTCTCATGAAAGCGATCGCACCACTCACAATTACCTATCCCATTGTGGAAATTTTTCACTCAGTTCAAGGTGAAGGCGCATGGATGGGGGTCAATGCTTTTTTCATTCGCTTAGCCGGATGTGATGTTTATTGTCCTTGGTGTGATCAAAAAGAGTCATGGTCAAGTAAACCCTACCCTCAACAGTCGATTCAAGTCTTAGGAGAAGCAGCAAAACAGGCTAATCCGGCAATTGTGATTATTACAGGGGGAGAACCTCTGATGCACGATTTACTGCCGTTGACCCAAGAATTACGGAAGTTGGGTTTACGAGTACATTTAGAAACGTCAGGTTCTTCTGCGTTTAGTGGACGGTTTGACTGGGTAACTTTTTCACCCAAACCGTATAAACTTCCCCATGATAGTGTGTATTCTCAGGTTGATGAACTAAAAGTTGTGATTACCAATCGTGACGATCTTCACTGGGCAGAAGAACAAGCTAAAAAAGTTCCTTCCGAAGCAATTAAATATTTACAACCTGAATGGAATAGTCCCCAAAGTCAGCCCTTGATTTTTGATTATATTTTGCAACATCCTGACTGGCGTATTAGCTTACAGACTCATAAGTTTTTAGGCGTTAGGTGATTCCACTGTTCTTAACTGTGAGTTCGGTGTCAGGAGTTCGGAGTTGTTATTTCTTTATGAGCTGTTCATCATCTCAAGTGCTACTTGAGACTGTATAGAAGCAAGGAACTTCGGAGCAAGAAGAAAAGTGTCAGTTCATGAAATCTTCCTATTAAACGTGAATTCGGGATAAGCTCAAAGGCTATTTTAATGGTTGTCTGAAACACCCATGATCTTGTTAGGCATAATCTAACTCAGAACTCCGAACTCCTAACCCCGAACTCATGTTATTAAGTAATTCCTTCTTTGGTTTTTAGACAGTGAGAAACGGATGATTTTGCCGGTCGATTGCTGACAATTTCAACTTGATTGGGAACAACCATAAAGGTTTTTTCACTTACCCAAAATGTCTTACCATCAATGGCGCAAGCTCCTCCTGCCATCCAATCTACAACTCGCTGAGCTTGTTCTTCAGTCAACCTATCCAAAATTAGTACAACAACTTTACGATCCTGTAAAAGCTGCAAAGCTTGACGAGTTTCTTCTACTGTGTATATCGTTTTAACAACTACTTCGGACTGCGAATTTTGGTTTGTTGACCAATCAAATCGAGGTATGCTGTCCATTGATTCACTGTTCATTTCTTTAAAAATCACTCAAAGTTTTGATCACTATCTTGTCAATATGGTTACTGATAAGCATTTCTTACATTCTTCTTTAATTGCATCATTATTTGAAAAAATTTCATTTTCTATGACAATTAATTAAAAAGTCTTACTCAAGATATCTTTGTTATTCGAATGATTATGTATTATTAATTACATTTTAACAGTAGATGAACCATTTTTCCTTCTTAAATAGAGATATTCTAGAACATAGTCTTAAATTGAAACAGGAAAAAAGTCGGTATTATGTGTGCTTTAATAACTCGCAACGTGCTGTAGTTTCCATGCTAAAAAGCCTTTAGTGACGATCTATCTGTTGCTGCCAATGCTTAATTGACTGCTGTGCTGATGAATAAAGAGTTTGATTATCTTTGGGAATTAATTGTGCAGCGGCGATCGCGCCCATAAAGTCTCCTTGGTTTGCTTTCCCTTGAGCAATATTGTAAATAGCTTGACTCCAACGAGTAATATTTTGTTGAGCCTCCTGATATAAAGGAGTATGGGGCTGAATTTGGCGAGCAAATTGGATAGCTTCATTAAATTGAGAGGCCTGATGCATACGAAAAGGGATTTTGGCATGATCCAAAAATTGCTGGTTTTTTTGGGTTTTCTCTTGATTAATCTGATCCAGATGTTGGCTAATGTTTCTTTGTATTAGCCACGATAACCCTAGCAAAATCAGAATACTGCTTCCCCACCACAACCATTTTCTATTAACAACTAATAAATTATGGAGAGACTGGGTGAGTTCTCTGATGGGAATGAGTTGTTTTTGGTTAATTGGTTGAGACGGTGTGGTTGAAGGTAATTTTGTTCGGAAAGAAGGGTTGGTAACAGGGGGTAAGAAAATGGGTGTCTGACTACTATTCTGCTGTCGAGTAACTAGCAACGGTTGTGCATGTCTCTTCTTTTGGGGTTTGAGTTGGGGGGTAACAATCGCTGTTTACTAATTGCTAAACTTGGACTAATAATCAGAGGAAGTGCAATCGCTGAATTGTTACCTTGATCGAGAGGGGTTAAGCGTTCTTGTAGGTACACATCTA
>JBCDDV010000424.1:0-3757 GCA_039180145.1 Cyanobacteria bacterium P01_G01_bin.49
AATTATCTCCTTAAAATTCTCACAGAAGCAGAAATTATTAGTAAAGTTGGCAGTGAGTGGCAAGTTATTAAAACGCCCCCAAGCATAACCATTCAAACGCAACAACAACGCTTACTGACTCAATATCCCTTTGCGAAAACAGAACTCACCTTACTAGATCGCTGTGCATCTCACCTAGCGCAGGTGTTACAGGGAAAATGCGATCCCATCCAGTTACTTTTTCCCCAAGGAGACTTGACCACTGCCACCCAATTGTATCAGGATTCTCCAGGGGCGAAGATGATGAATACCTTGGTACAAAAAACGCTTAGCATCGCGCTAGAAAAACTACCCCAAGAACAAAAAGTCCGTATTTTAGAAATC
Source organism: Cyanobacteria bacterium P01_G01_bin.49 (assembly GCA_039180145.1). Classification (GTDB taxonomy): domain Bacteria; phylum Cyanobacteriota; class Cyanobacteriia; order Cyanobacteriales; family Microcystaceae; genus JBCDDV01. Next base: position 364 of record JBCDDV010000424.1, read on the forward strand.
GGGGCAGGAACAGGGGGAACAACAGCTTATCTCGTACCCCATCTCAATGCAACGCAAATAGACTACTATTTTAGTGATATTTCTCCCCTATTTACCGAAAAAGCAAAAGAAAAATTCTCTGATTATCCCTTTATTACTTATCAAACCTTAGATATTGAACAAAATCCTCAAACTCAAGGATTTGCTTTAGAATCCTACGATATTATCATTGCAGCCAATGTTTTACACGCAACTGAAGATCTTCAGCAAACAGTTACCCATATTCATCAGTTATTAGCCCCAGAAGGCATATTACTGTTATTGGAAAGTACCAGTCCTTTGCGTTGGTTAGATCTTATTTTCGGGTTGACAGAAGGTTGGTGGAAATTTAACGATAAGTTGCGGGTCGATCACCCCCTATTATCCGCCTCACAATGGCAAAAATTGTTGATCGAGAGAGGATTTGAGCAAACAACCATTCTTACCCCAGATCACAACGAGGTTCAAAACTTATCACAACAGGGAATAATTTTAGGACAAAAAAGAACTTCTGAACCGAAAAATTGGCTAATTTTGGGAGATAAAAAAAGTATTGGAGAGCACTTAGTTAAGCGTTTACAAGAAAAAGGAGAAGTTGCTACTCTAACCCAAGAAATACAAGATTTAGAAACATTTCAAAACATTATTTATTTAGGAAGTTTAGATACCTCTGAACTGACCAACTTAAGCCCAAAAGACCTAGAAAAAGCTGCCAAAATAGGGTGTGGTCAAATTTTAACTATAATTCAAACCCTAGCCCACTCCTTTGACAGCAAGTTGCAAAATAATAAAAACAGTCCCCCCACACTCCCCACACCTCCCACACTTCCCTCTCTCTCCATAGTAACCAGAGGCGCAGTGGCAACAGGAACAGAGGCAAATTTACCAGGTTTAGGACAAGCTTCATTGTGGGGACTGGGAAAAGTAATTAATCTAGAACATACCCAATTAAGTTGCCGATGTATTGATCTTGATCCTCAAATTTCTCCAGAAAGACAAATTGAAACCCTATTCACCGCAATTAAATCGGAAGACAAAGAAACTCAAGTTGTCTTGCGAGATAATGTGCGTCAGGTAGCTAGATTAGTTCGTCACCCCAAAATAACACCAGATCAGTTAGAAATTCCTAAAAATCAACCCTTTAAACTGGACATCTCTCAACGAGGAACCCTCAGTAACTTAAAACTCACTCCTTTATCACGTCGTTCCCCTAACATTGGTGAAGTAGAAATCAAAGTAGAAGCCACAGGACTTAACTTTATCGATGTTTTGGACGGTTTAGGATTGCTTCCCTTTGAACGGGAATGGTTTGGAGTCGAATGTGTCGGAGAGATCGTCACTCTTGGGGAAGGGGTCAAAGGGATGAAAAAAGGCGATCGCATCCTAGCCCTTGCCCCTGGTAGTTTTAGTCAGTATGTCACCGTTACAGCAGAATTAGTAACCCATTGCCCGAAGAATTTAACCGTTGAAGAAGCAGCAACCCTTCCCGCCAACTTCTTAACTGCCTATTATGCCCTCCATTATATTGCCAAACTTAAAAAAGGCGATCGCATCCTCATTCATTCGGCAGCAGGGGGAACAGGTATGGCTGCGGTAAAAATAGCCCAACAAGCAGGGGCCCAAGTGTTTGCCACCGCCAGTCCCAGTAAATGGGCATTCCTCAACTCTTTGGGGGTTGACTATGTTATGAATTCTCGCACCTTAGACTTTGCTGAAGAAATTTTAACCATTTCCCAGGGAAAAGGAGTTGATGTGGTGTTTAACTCCTTATCAGAGGATTTTATAACAAAAAGCTTTTCTGTGCTGACGGATAGGGGACGTTTTATTGAAATTGGGAAACGCGGGATTTGGACAACAGAACAAGTACGTCAGGTTAAACCGAATGCCTCCTATTTTCCCATCGACTTACTAAGTATTGCACAACAGCAACCTAAACTCATTCAGTCGATGCTTATTGAGTTAACAAAGCAATTTGAGGAAGGTCGCTTAAAGCCCTTACCTCGTAAGGTTTTTCCCATTCAGGAAATTATTCAAGCTTTCCGTTATATGCAGAAAGGGAAGCATATTGGTAAGATCGTTGTTTCTTGGAGGGAACAGTCTCTAAGGAGCAGGGAGCAGGGAGCAGGGAGCAGGGAGAGTCAAGTTTTTTCAACTGAAGACTTTTCGACTGCATCTAGTTTGAAATTCCGTGAGGATGGAACTTATTTAATTACTGGAGGATTAGGGGGTTTAGGACTTTTAGTGGCTCAGTGGATGGTGGAAAAAGGAGCCAAAAATTTAGTATTAATGGGACGAAATCAGCCTAATTTAGCCCAAAAACAACAAATAGAAACGTTAGAAGCATTAGGGGCTAATATTGTTGTTGCCCAAGGTGATGTCTCCGATAAAGAACAACTAGCAGCCATATTACAAAATATTGACCGTAGTTTTCAAACTTCCCACACTTCCCTGCAAACGCGCCGCAGCGTAGCGAGGAACACTTCCCACACTACCCACACTACCCACACCTCCCACACTTCCCTAAAAGGAATTATTCATGCGGCAGGGGTATTAGATGATGGAGTCCTCAAACAACTAACCTGGGAAAGGTTTGCTAAGGTCATGAATCCCAAAGTTCAAGGGGCATGGAACCTACACACTTTAACCCAAGACAAACCCCTAGATTTCTTTGTTCTTTTCTCCTCGGCTGCTTCCTTATTGGGTTCCCCAGGACAAGGAAACCATGTTGCAGCCAATACGTTTCTTGATACCTTAGCTCATTATCGGCGATCGCAAGGACTCCCTGCCTTAAGTATTAACTGGGGTGTCTGGTCAGACATTGGGGCTGCTGCACAACGGCAAATTGAAGGGCAGATGAAGAGTCGAGGCATTGGGGCGATCGCACCCCAACAAGGGTTAAATATTTTAGAACAATTACTAAAACAAGAATCTGCCCAAGTAGGGGTTGTCCCTATTCAATGGTCGCAGTTCCTAACGTCTGGGATTATGTCTTCCTTTTTTGAAGACTTTTCCCAAGTCACCGAATCCAAAGAACAACAACTATCAGGGTTACGCCAACAATTAACTAATCTTATCCCGCAACATCGCCTTTCTTTTTTAGTGAACTATCTCCAAAAGGAAGTTTCCCCAATTCTTGGACTCAATACTAACCCAAACCCCCAACAAGGATTTTTTGACATGGGTATGGACTCTTTAATGGCAGTGGAACTGAAAAACCGCCTAGAAACTGCTTTAGGGGTAACGCTTCCTTCAACGGTAATCTTTGAATATCCCACCATTAAAGCCTTAGCTGAGTATTTGGCTGAGGAAATATTTCCATCTGAGTTAGAGGAAACAAGTGATTCCCCCCTGCCCCCTAACCCCCCTAATAGGGAGG
>JBCDDV010000425.1:0-3750 GCA_039180145.1 Cyanobacteria bacterium P01_G01_bin.49
AACAACGAAACTTTATAGCTAACGAGTCTCTTGTTAAGAAAGGAAGAGAGAGAGCCAATAAATTTGAAATTAGAATTCTAATTTCAAATTCTGACCTTATCATACCCTAATTTTGCCCACATTTTAGATGCGTTTGCCCTGGGGGGACAATACAGAGGAGCTTTCGATACAGCCTATCGGGAAGCAGAAATTTCTAAAGCTGATCAACAACAAACGAATTCTCTTAGAGAAGCGGCTCTTAAAGCAATGAAGTCTCAACTAACAGCAATTCCCAAGAAAATCTATGACCAATGGATGCAATCTCTAGATAATTAAGCAACAATCAAACCATGTTAGTTTGTGAGGAAAATATGAGAATCAAATCCTGGGAAAGCCCTCGAAAAATGGGTAAGCGTAATGATAAAAGTCGTCTGGCATCAGCTAGATTAAGACAAATCAAAAAGCGTAACCAAAAACTTAAGCGGCAACTAAAAAAGTAAGTGAGCAAATAAGGAATTACACTCTTAGTCCTACCTACCAAGGCAAGGACTGAGAAACTTTTTGATAAGATCTGCGCTACAAAATTCATAAGGGAATAAATTAATTAAAGAGAAATTAAATAAAATGACCAAACAACGCAATCAAAAAAAGATAGCCGAATTTTACGAAAGAATAAGTTACAAAGCTTTCTCGACTTCTTCTTGTTCTGAATCTTTAACTCGTGAATATTGCTTAAACCGAGCATTAGAAAAAGCTAAACAATTTCCAATTGGCAGCCAAGTCATACGCAAAGAAAATAACGTAGGGCCACGATGGAAAGGACAAACAGCAACGGTAATTGATCACAAAATAGACAAATGGAATGTTAGTCTGATTTTACGTTTTGATGATCCTGAAATTGAAAAACAGCATAACCGTCCTTATCCTTGGGGTGAACCTATGGATTGGGAAATGGATAAATTTATACCGATTAATTGATAATTAAGTTCTATCTTTTCTCCTTTTATAACGAAGAACAAGAGCTTTGCTCTGATGAGGTGTCAAATTTAATGAATCTCATTAATCTCATCATGATTAGTTGCCTTGATTCGCAAACCTACGCTTTACTGTATTGCCAATATGACCCCGAATCTGGTCATCGTAATTGGCGAGAATTAATCAATAATAAACAAGTCGAAACTGTTGATTTTATCGTAGCCAGAAATGGGGTCAAAGCCAATGAAAATAACGCAGAAATTCAGAAAATAATCTACTTTGGTTCTCCGCAGTCTCAACTGATTAAAGACATTGATGAACGCTTAGATTATAGCTTCCGAATAACAGCTTTGGCTTTATTGCCTAATCTCCTTAATCATCAGCAACGAGAATTATTATTGTTTTCCTTGAGTTTTTTGAAGACCCATCTTGACGAGGACATTTTAAGTCAAATTGTAGAAGCCTCACCTACCCCGACAAACTCGAATCAAATTGTTAGTCTTCTCAACCAAATTGTTGAATTGATTAACTTGTAATTTTCAAGGCTTTCTCTTACTATCGCTACAAAGGAACTAAAAAAGATGACATCTCTACAGAACTTTGTTAAAACCAAAGGACAAGAAATTGAGCAAAGTTTAGCACAGATTTCTGAGCTTCAAAAACAGTTAGCTGACCTTCAGCAGAAACTAAGGATTGAACAACAACTACATCAAGCCCAGAGAACGGCTGAAACCGAAGTTTCTAAACATTTAACGGGTCTAGGCAAGCTGTTTAAGGATCTCTGTGGAATTTTTCCACCCGAAGCCATTAATACCTTAGTTGAAGACATTGAAAAAATGGCAGAAAATGTGAAAGAAAGCTACGAACAATATGCCGAATCAGGAAGATTTCTCAAAGGAGAAGAATCTGAAGAAATTGAGGCTCAATCAGCGTTAACTGATGCCTCGCATTTCCCTGTTTTGGTCGAAGCCTTACCCGATATTGAGGATAATACAACTCTTTTATCATCATCACAAATCGAGGTAATTATTAATAACCAAGGTGAAGAAACACACAACTTTCTTAAACAACAGCTAGGGATTTCTGGGAAAATAAAACGCCCCTCGGTTCTAGCGGAGAAAATTGCTTCACTCAATGTAACAAGAAAACGTTTAGAACAACTACTTGAGGCATATAACTTAGTTCGAGCGCGTCCTGTCTTAAATGGCTCAACTTCATCAAGTTAATTGAAGTAACAAGGGGATTAATTAATCTCCTTATTATTATTTTACTCTCTTGATATTTAGATATTTTGCTATAATTTTAGAAAGCAAAATATTTAAGTATTTAATAGTTTTTCAATATTCTCCCCAGATATTAATTATGACGAGTTCAGATCCTAACCGCTTAGACCGCATTGAAGCTTTAGTCGAATCTAATGCTCGTGCGATAGAAGCTCTTTCCGCCGATAGTACGAATAAAATTCAAGAAACCGTCTCTTCTTTTAATTTGTTTAAACAAATTTATCAGAAACTAAAAACTTTGAATCTCAATTGTTGGCAAATAATAGCTTTCATTCCTTTTGCTATTACTAATTTCTTCATCTTTTTGTGTCTGCTCATTGATGGATTGACCTTTTTAGGCTTATTGGGAGCGAAAATAGCCAGAATGGAGGTCAGTCCCTGGAATGTTCCTGCCAACCGAATTTATCAAGGACTAATCGCGTTGTGTCTGAACATTATCTTGTTTGTTGTTTGTTACAGCATACTTGATGGAGTGGAGAAAATCGATCACAAATCTTGATTAAATCTGATTTACTCAAACCCGACCAAGAAATCCAGGTAGTCATCACTAACAAGCTCTGTTTCAAGCAGTTGGTCGCTTTCTAAGTTCCAGTAATGGTGAAAAGAAACAGACAAAAAAATTGTTAAAATTTATCTTAGTAAAATGCGAGGAACTTATTTATGAACCAAGGAATTTTAACGACAGAACAAGCTGTTAATTTGTCAAAATCTGAATTTTGGTCGAAAATGGATAATTATGAAATAGCTCTGTTTCAACTTTCTTTTGAGCAGCTATGTATGCCTTGGGAAATTTTTCACGAAGCTGTTGAAAAAACTCTTGGTAGAGAAGTTTACAACGATGAGTTTCAAAATTTTAATAATTTAAGAGAGGAACTATTAGGAAATAAATCCACTCCTACTCGGGCTGAAATTTTAGCTTTAATTCCCTCAGAAGATTTGTTTATTTTCAATCAAAAAGAGTTCTAGAAGTCACCCCCACATACCTATGCCGAGGTTTCCTCGGCGGGGTTTTTCGTCAGTCTTGAAAGTTGAGGTCATAATAATCTCATCAAAGCTGGGAAAAGATCTAATTAATTCATTCATTGCTCTTTTTTGCTTTGCGCTTGAACAACATAATATAATTAGCACTCAAAAAGAGAAAGGAAAAAAGCGATGCAGCCGCACTCGCAAAGCGAGACCGCAAACTATAGAAGAAAACGAAGAAGAAGTTCAGCCCAGGACAGCATCAGCGAGGCGGAGTTTGAAGAACTCTTGTCACAATCGCAAGTGAGTCAAAAAGCAAGGCGGGTCAAGGCAGAGGTAGTGTCAAATGACAGAGAAGGATTAAAGCTGCCCCTCGAATTTAAACCCCTAAGTCCAACGGAGCAAAAAGAAAAGCAACGGTTAGAAAATATAGTCATTGGAGCCGTGTGGACAGCCGGGGCAGCGTTACAGGAATTAAGAGACAAACGCTTATATCGAGAAACTCATGGCAGTTTTGAAGAATATTGTCGTGAGAAATTTGGTCATTCTC
>JBCDDV010000426.1:0-3748 GCA_039180145.1 Cyanobacteria bacterium P01_G01_bin.49
AAAAAACTTCTGAAGCTAGTTTCTGATAAGGAATAATCATTTGATAAAGTAAAACCTGATCAAAATTAAGTTTATTCTGGTTAAAAAATTTCTCTACCTCATCAGCAAAAATAGCTTTGGCTAATTTTTTGACAAGTAAATAATCGTAAATTCCCGATTCCCAGTCATCAGAACTAATCATCTGTTCAGCTAGCCAAGCATAGGTATCAGCAGCTTTTTCCAGACGCTTTTCACGACGTTGATGTTCTGCTACGCTTTGAATTTCTTCTGGCGTAACTACCAGATTCATTTCCTTGGCTTTACGATGAATAATTTGCTGATGGAGAATTTTGTGATGAATTTCTTTCAATTGTAGATTTCTCTTCAAAAAATCCACAATTGTTTCTGATTCGATGGAATCTTTATTAGAATTAATCATGCCTGTGACCATCTATTACAGTTAGTATAAAAATCTAGACCCAAAAGTAGTTTACTTCTGGTTCCAACTTGGGAATGATGAGGACTATAAAAAGAGTAAAGGAAAGCAAGCAATACAGCTAATAAACTGCACATTGAGTTAAACTAAAATCCTAATTTTTCAGAATCACAGAGAGGCAAGGTTAGATAAATAATTGTGTTCAAATGTCAACAATCTTCATATTTATTAAACTTTATTTTCCCCTTTTCCCAAAAAGGAATTTAGCTTTTTTTCAGTCGTTTGCAAAAAATCCCTGTCAATTACAAATTCTAAAACCCTCATACCATAAATATTTCACTCTTTTTTTTAAAGTTAGATAAGAGAATTATGACAAGTAAAAGATAATAACTTATCAGTAAGTCTAGCAGTTTAGCTAACTATTTTAATAATAGTCAAGGCGAAAATCATGTGGTTGCCAGTTTGGCAGTTCATTCCCTATAGAAAACTTTATAATTGATCAAAACTTGAACTAGGGACGCAAACAAATCTAAGGAAATATAACGGGAGTTAGGCGAATCGTCAGACCCAAATATTGCTGATTATTCGATCAAATCAATTCGGCAAAAATAAATGCCAAAATGGCGACACAATTAATTTTTACTCTTCTATGATTTATCTAAAAATATCAGATGAATTTGTTATTAAAGAAGGAAATTGAATAATGGAGACTCAGGTTAAAGCCGTATCACCAACTCCGTATCCAGAGATATTATCACTCAACATAGTTGCTGATAACTCCAATCAAGGGATTGAATTTCTCAAAAAAGTTATTAAAATCTTCGACCATAGTCTTGCCTCTCGCGAAGATAATCCCCAAGTCTGGAACCGATTAGGAGAAGCACTCGAAAGCCAAGGGATATCCGATAAAGCTGAAACTGCATTTCGGCAAGCGATCGCCCTTAACTCCAACTTGAGCGAAGCTTGGAGCAATCTTGCTCAAACACAGATTAGTCTGAAGCATCCCCAGGAGGCAGTAGAATCCTGTCATCAAGCTCTCAAACTTAATCCTAGCTTGCCCTCAGCCTATCAGCACTTGGCTTTAGGATTACTGCATCAACAGAAACTATCCGAAGCTGAAGCAGCTTGTAATCAAGCCTTAACCCTTAAAGCAGACTATCCTGAAGCTTTGGCGACTCTAGCCATTATCCGAACCTTGCAAAAGCGATTAGACGAAGCAGAAGCATTATTTGATCGAGTATTAACGGCTCAACCGACGCTTGTAGAAACCTATGGCAACCGGGCCCAAGTCCGCTTACAGCAAAATCGACTGGATGAAGCCCTAGCTGATGTCACTCAAGCAGAGACATTGAAACCTTGGCTTGGAGGAATTTATGCGATTAAAGCGAGTATTTTGCATACCAAGCAAGATCACCAAGGGGCCGAGCAAGCCAAAAAGTGTTTTCAAGCTCTTAAAACCAATCCTTGGTCAGCCCAAACCCACAAGGAATTGGGTAACGTCTTAGCAACTCAAGGAAAATTTGATCAAGCCATTGCCATGTACCAACGGGCTTTAGCCATTCAACCCAACTTTGCAGAAGCTTACAACAACTGGGGCAGTACGCTAGTCTCTCAGAAAAAAGAAAAAGAGGCGATCGCCTATTATCAAAAAGCAGTTACCCTTAAACCGGAACTGCTCCAATCTCATTTGAATCTTGGTAACTTATTCAAAGACTATGGACAATGGGAAGAAGCTATTGCATCTTTCCAAAAAGTCTTGGCGATCGAGGCTAACCATTTAGAAGCTCACAAAGGAATCTGTTACGTTCTCCTTAGACAAGGCAAACTAGACGAAACTATCAAAGCTTGTCGCCAAACCCTAGCCATCGATCCTGACTGTCAGCAAGCAGAATTATCTTTAGGAGCCGCTTATCAGTCAAAAGGGCAGTACGATAAGGCACGGCAGATTCTTCAAGGGATCGCTTTTAAAAAGTACGGTTTGACACCAGAGCAAGCACAACGATTCAATCCGATCTCCATTTCTGATGCTGAGGAACAGACTGCTATGCCCACGGCTACCCCCTTCAGAATGCGTGACTGTATTGATCAACTTCAGTATCTTTTAGCACAAGGAAAGATTGACTCATCGTTTGAGGAATTATTAAAGCGTTATCAATTGCTAAAGATAGAGGTTGAAGCTAAATCTCAAAACGATCCCACTGCTAAGATTGTGCTTGAACGAGAGCAGCTTAATGCTCTGGGCGGTTACTACAACAAAATAATCCACTACAAGGATGCGTCTCCTCTCTCTGTCCCAACCCTTAATGATTCTCTTGATTACAAGGCGATCGAAGAGCGTTACTTAGCGTCTTCTATGGTCTATTTTGATGACTTTCTCTCACCAGAAGCCCTTCAAGGATTACGTCAGTTTTGCCTAGAGTCAACCATTTTCTTCAAACATAGAGCTTCTGGATACGTGGGAGCTTATCTTGATGATGGATTGAGCAATAGTCTTCTCTATCAAATTGCAGATGAACTCAAGCAGCGACTACCGCGAGTTTTAGGAGCGCTTCCCGTCGGCAATATGTGGGTTTACCGCTATCAAAACCGTGGCAACGGCATTCAACCCCATACTGGAGACGGTTCTGTTACCCTGAATTTCTGGTTTACTCCCGACGAAGCGAATCTAGGGCCCAAAGATGGTGGGGGATTAGTTATTTGGGATAAGGATCAATCTCCTTTATCTACCTCAAAATGGCTAAAATTCAATGCAAAAAAGGATGATCCGAAGGTTCAAGAAGAAATTAGTGAGTTTTTGCGCTCTGCTACCTCGCAAACCATTCCTTATCGTTGCAATCGTGCCGTTCTCTTCCATTCCACTCTATGGCATCGTTCCCATCCCTTTCATTTTCGTGACAGCTTTGAACATCGACGGATGAATGGAGTCATGTTATTTGGTATTCGCAGTATTCCTGGATTACTTGCTGGAGAACCTAGCTAATATGGAATACTTTAAAGTGTGCTACTAATGGTTGACGCGGGGACGCGGAGATACAGAGACACGGCGATCAATAATGTAGCGTTTATTTTTGTATTTCATATAATATCAATTTGTTTAAAAAATAGAGTAGGGAGTGATCAGTTTTTTAACCAATAACTCATCACTCCTTTTTGAAGATAAGTGGTCGGACATAAATAAAATGAACTGTAGAGAAGAAATGTAAGTAAGCTGTAACCCCTCTCCCTGCTCCCTACTCCCGTCTCCCCTGCTCACTTCACAGTAACGTTTATTTTTGTCCAGGTACTTAATGCTACTTTTGATGTTTTAAATATTAGCATTATCTTAAATTTTAA
>JBCDDV010000427.1:0-3745 GCA_039180145.1 Cyanobacteria bacterium P01_G01_bin.49
ACCAAAACTAAAGGAATCATCACCAAAACACTCAATAATAAAGCTAATAAAGTTGTATCAAATGCTACGGCTAAACCACTGGTTACAGTGCCAATTCCTTCTTTAATTTGTTCAATTTCTCCTGCTTGTTCTAAAAACCCAGAAAACCCATTAACCGCTTGACTAATACCAATAACTGTCCCAATAAATCCTAGCAAAGGAATCGCCCAAACTAAAATACGAGGAAAAGTATAAGAGGATTCAGAAGCACTTAAATAAAAAGTTGAATCATCTAAAGATAATTCTGCTGCTGTTTTGCGACTTCCTGACTGAATATAAGCAGTAAGAACTCGACTACAACGAATTGGCAACAATTTATTTTGTTTGGCTAAATTTTTTTGTAATATAAATAGGTCTCTAGAGTGAGGATTATCAAATGTCACAGTTTGAGGAACCCAAGAACGTCTTAAAGCAATGCTTTCTTTTTGAAGCTTAATCAATTTGATAACGGTTAAAGAAACCACAATTGAAGCCAAATAAATGACCAAATATTGAGTCAGTCCTCTTTCATATAAGAGAACACCGATAAACGTCGTTCTGACAGATAAAGCGATCGCATAAACGGCAACGGCAACTACCAAAGCAATAATAGAAACTAACCAGAAATTAACATCTAGCTTTTTGCGTTCAGAATCTCCTGATGTTAATAGATATTGATTTTTTTCTTGTGTTTTCATCCTCAGCAACTTTAATTCAAGTGTCACCCAAGTGTAACTTAAATCAGTAAACAATGATTGCTCACTGATAATTGGACAAAGGTAGGGTGACAGTAAAAGTACTGCCTTGATTTAATTGAGAGATAACTGAAATTGTTCCTCCCATTCCCTCAACTAAGGTTTTGACAATTGATAAACCTAGTCCTGTTCCTCCCGTATTGCGACTTCTTGCTTCATCAACCCGATAAAATCTTTCAAAAATACGAGTCTGATCCGCCAAAGGAATACCTAACCCGCGATCGCATACTTGTAATCTTGCTTTTCCCTTTTCATGATCGAGTTTGATGATAATAGGAGAAACCGATTCAGAGTAGTTAACGGCATTATCAATTAAATTTAACAAAACTTGTTTGAGACGGTTCTTATCAGCTTTGGCCATCACCTGATCCGATGAAAGAGAAAACTCTAAGGGAACTTGATATTGACTGACCATTCCTTGTATTTCATCGAGTAACTCATTGAGGTTAATTGATTCTAAATGGAAATACATCCGCCCACCATCAGCCCTGGCTAAATCTAATAAATCTTGTAATAATTGAATCGTTCGATTAGCCTCAGATGCGGCTGTTTCTAGGGCTTCTCGTTGTATATCTGTTAAATTTTGTCCGCGACGTAGGGTACTTTGTAAATAGCCTGAAACTATGGTTAATGGGGTACGTAATTCATGAGAAACGTTACTCACTAACTGACGCTGATCTTCCCAAACATCAGATAAACGCATTAGGGTATTTTCTAAAGCTTGGGCTAATTTTTTCACCTCATTGGGAGAATTTTTAAGCTGAATTTTGGCTTCTCCTAACTGTTGGGCCGAAATATTGGCAGTTAAGTGACTAATACGATTTAGGGGTTGTAAAGATTTTTTCACATACCAAGCAATTACCACTGTTACACAACAAATGGCAATGACACTCGCCAAACTAAGACTCCGCATCAAACTGAGAAACATTGTCTGGTCTCCGGTAATATCTTGGGCAATATAAAATTTTCCTAGATTAACACCTTTAACTTCCAAATCAAGGGCGCATAATAACCAATAACGTCCGTTAACTAATCGTAATTCCGGTTCGGGAGGGATATTCTTCAACGAGACTAATTGCGTACCTCTCATACCCATTTGTAGAGGCATAGACTGAGCAAAAATTTCTTCTTGGGGTGTTTTAACCCATAATAAAGTCTGATTATTAGTAAGATTATTGATAGCTTTTTGAGTTCCTTCTTCCACAGGAACCATATCACTATAAATTTCTACGTCGTGAGGAAAACGATCCGCAATATATTTAGTATTGTTTTTGTGAGTAACAATTAAAAGATGCTGCATCTGCCAACTAATCCAGATTACTACCCCGCTTAACCCCAAGATAGAAACTGCTGCAATACCAACAGTTAAGCGCATCTGTAGAGAATTGAGATTAAAAAGTTTTCCCAAGCTACGGATAGGAGAGGTTAGACGGGGCAGTGACTTCATGGATTACTTAATGGAGAGGGACACAACAGTCTTCTTTTATCATCTGGGGTTAAACTAAATTCTAAGTGATGCAACCCTGAGTTTTCCCTGAAAGATAATTAATCGGAAAAACCTTTAGGCGTTGAGAATATCAAACTTTTCTCTCATTTTTCTTGCCCTTTGCCTCTTGATCTCTGCTTCGTTTATTCCTAAGTTAGGATTAATTAACAAGAATGTGATGTCCTTGCCGTCTTTTTTTAAAGAAATCGTTACAATCAAAAGTGATAAATGCGACTTGCTTAGGAATTAGAGAGAGACAATGACAGAACCATTTAGATTTAGTAATGGGCAGCTTGCCTACACTGTACAAGATTTAATCCCAGTCTGCCAAGAGTCTCCCCAGGAAGGAATTAACTACTTAAAACGAGGAGATTTTGAAAACTGGCTGGCTTATATTGGAGAGGGAGAATTATCCAAAAAAGCTCAAGAAGTCCGACAAGCTTCTTTATCTGATGAAGATAAGTTAAAGAAATTTTTAGCCAGTCTTCACTCACCCAAACCTAAAAAACCAACCCCAACAAAATCAACTGTTGAAACATCCCAAAAATCAACCACAAAAGATGAGGCAGAAAATCCCGTTTTGAAAGGATTAAAAGCAATTAAGTCTTTGTTTACTGCCAATAAATAAGGGCTATTAGGTTGATTACTCAGTAAAGTAGGGGCAAACAGATGTTTACCCCTACCCTTAAAATTTATCTCTAAGTTTTCACTGTAATTTTTATTGTTTGTTACTATTAAAGGTGACAAACAATTTCTTCTTTGTCTTCATCATCAACAAACTAACTTGTTGGAGAAGTGACAATTGCTCTTGATAGGTTTGTTTGACTAAGATCCAAGCTGCTAAGATCAACCCCGCTGAGATCAGCCGCTGTTAAATTTGTTTGCGTTAAATCTGCCCCCGCTAAAAGTGCATCAGTCAGATCAGCATGGCTAAGATTGGCCCTAGTTAAATTTGCTCCTCTAAGATCGGCATCTCTCAAATTGACACCACTTAAATTGACACTTCTGAGATTAGCCGCAATGAGGTTAAGATTTCTAAAGTCCCTCTGTCCTGCACCGTATCGGCTTAGGAGTTCTTTAATATTCATCATAGTTTCTTCACGAACAGGTTAAATTCTGCTGAAAGTCTCCAATGCAATCTAGACGAGACTCCAGACAACCGTGATTGACTCATAATCTTATCTAGGCTACTTCAGAGAGTGTTCAATAGGGACGAGATGAGCTTCTGCCAAAGGATTTTTTGTCTTCTCTTGGTTTAGCCTTGTTAACTTTTAGAGAACGTCCCATCCATTCAGCCCCATCTAAGGCCTCAATGGCAGCCGTTTCCTCAGCTTCTGATTCCATTTCAACAAAACCAAATCCTCTCATTCTGCCAGTTTCTCGATCTAAAGGCAGTTGAACACGATTAACTGTGCCGTATTCTGCAAAAACTTGTTCGAGGTCCTCTTGGGTTGCCTCATAGGATAAGTTTCCAACGTAAATTGAC
>JBCDDV010000428.1:0-3739 GCA_039180145.1 Cyanobacteria bacterium P01_G01_bin.49
AGACAACGTAAATTATCTATTATTGAGAATTGGTATAATTTTTGAAGATGCCTCGATCCTCAGTAATATTTATCTGAACTTTAACCAACATCAACAGTCTACAAAAATAGATATTTACTTAAAATGAGCTAAAGTAACGCCTGATCCCCCTTCATTTTGTGGGGCTAATTCAAACTTTTCAATCTGTGGATGACGCTTCAAAAATTCGTGGACTCCTTGCCGAAGTTTGCCCGTTCCTTTGCCGTGAATAATCCATAAAATTCCTGACTCAGTAGCTTTAGCGATCGCATTTTCTAGGTCTGACTCTGCTTCTGCAACCCGACTTCCTCTAATATCAATGGTATTTTGAGAGGTGCGAATTGTTGGTACAGATGGCGGTTTAGCTGGCTGAGATTGTGTACTAAGCGGTTGTTTTTTCTCCTTAACTTTGGTTTCTACCTTTTTACCATCCAATGATTCAATATCAGTAAAAGGAACGGTCATTTTCATCAATCCAAAGCGTACCATTACTTCTTTATCTTCTGAAGAAATGTCTAACACTTCGGCAGTTTGTCCTAAGTTTGGTAGCCTAACTTTTTCCCCTATTTTTGGTTGATAACTAACCTGACGTTTCGGGGTTTTTGGTAACTGACGTTGAGTGATTTTGCCAATTGCTTCTGTTGCTTGTTGGGCTTTTTGTCCGGTTTTTTCGCCTTGTTGTAATTGGCGAATTACTTGGGCAATTTCTTCTTTTGCTTGGGCGATCGCTTTTTGGACTTCTTCTTCTTGATGCTGTTTTAAGGTCTGTTCTCGTTCTTGCAAAGAAGTGGCTTTTTCTGACACTTCTGTATAAAACTTCTCTGTTTGTTGCAATAATTTTTTCGCTGCTTGAGCTTTTTCTTCTTGTTGCCGTCTTTGTTCTTCTAACCCGGCAATGACATTATTTATGTCTTCAGATAACCCTCCAATACGGTTTTTGGCTTCTTCAATAATTCCCAAATCTAATCCTAAACGCTGGGCAATACTTAGGGCATTAGACCGCCCTGGAATGCCCCACAAGAGGCGATAAGTAGGCGAAAGGGTTCGATCATCAAATTCTACCGAAGCGTTCTCAAAGCGCGAATCTTGATATTTGAGGGCTTTCAATTCTCCGTAATGAGTTGTCGCAATGGTTAATAAGGCATGATCCGCTAAATAATGAAGTAAAGCAATAGCCAAGGCACTTCCTTCAGCCGGATCAGTTCCGGCCCCAACTTCGTCTAGAAGAATGAGACTGGGGGAGGGGGCCAGGGGATGAGGGGAGTGTTGTCCTTCTGTCTCCTCTAAAGCTTCAATGATACGAACAATGCGACGAATATGTCCAGAAAAAGTGGATAAACTCTGCTCAATAGACTGTTCATCTCCGATATCAGCTAATATTTGCTCAAACCAAGGCAGTTCAACGGGTTCCTTGGCAGGGACAAATAAGCCGACTTTGGCCATTAACGCTGCTAACCCTACTGTTTTTAAGGTGACAGTCTTCCCCCCTGTATTGGGCCCGGTAATGGCAATAACCCGAATGTCTGGGTTAATTTGCACATTAATGGGAACTACAGGCGTTCCCTGTTCATGTTTTTGTTGCCAGACTAATAAGGGATGATGTAATTGTCTTAGGGTAGTAGTTTCCCCTACTTTGATAAATCTAGGGGCATTTCCTCCTAACCAGAAGCTATAGCGGGCCCTTGCTGTGGCCAAGTCAAGAACGGTGGCGATCGCCAACAAATACTCTAAGTCCTCTTCTACTCCGGCAACCTCTTCTGTTAACTGCCGTAAAATAGCCTCTTCTTCTGCTTGTTCTTGCCGTAGATATTGACGACGTTTGTTCCCCATTTCCACAATAGAACGGGGTTCTATATAAAGTGTTGCCCCTGTGGTAGAAGTATCATGGATAATGCCAGAAATTTGCTCTTTTTGTGGGGCTTTTACTGGAATAACAAAGCGATCGCCCCGTTGGGTAATCACAGTTTCTTGGATCGCACCCCCTTTTTGCTGCATGATATTTTGTAGCTTCTGATAAATTCTGTCTCGTATCTCTCTCAGACGATGACGAATTTCCCCCAATTTAGGGCTGGCGCGATCAGCAACTTTTCCCCCTTCATCAATGCAATGGTGAATCGCTTTTTCTAATTCAGGATAGGTGCGAATATCAGCCACTAATTCTTCTAAAACAGGTAATCCTTCATAATCATCAATAACCCGCCGTAGTCGTCGCATTCCGGCTAATGTGGTGGCAATATTCAGTAATTCTTTGGCTGAGAGTGTTCCCCCTAGTTTTGCCCGTTTTAACCCATCTCCTAAGTCTGTAATGCCTTCAAAAGACCATCTAACTTGTAAGTTTTCTTCAAGACGGTAAATTTCTTGGGTTTGGGCTAACAGTTCTTGGCTTTCTGATACATTTGTTGGTATGGGTAGGTTTCTGGCCGCCACTGCCCCCATTTTAGTCGCAGTAAAGGTTGCAAGATGTTGGCACAGACGCGGCCATTCTAAAAGGTTTAAAGTTTCTTGGTGAATCAAGGCTAAATATTGGGATAAAAAAGAATTTTATTAATTACTTACTATCTTAAGGTACTGGTTTAATATTGTTTCCTAAAAATTCTAAAGAAGCGAGGATTTGCTCTCGCTTCTCTTAAAGTACCCCCAAGGGACTTTGAATCCCTGTCGCCTCCGTGAAAGGGAGGTGTCCTAGGCCACTAGACGATGGGGGCTTGGATTTTTCAGACCTTTACTAATATAACAAGAGGCTTTTTAGGTGTCAATATGTTTAACAAAGTTTTTAGGAAAATTATTGGGATAGTCTTTGAAACCTTCAACGGGACTCATTTAACCTTGTCGCCAACGGGCTAACCGTTCTTGGGACTTAGGGTCAAGACAATTGAATAATGAACGTCCCTGAGTACGCTTATTATTGCGCTGTTTGCGTTTCATTTGAAGCGTAGACGAAGAGACATCGCTAGCTAAAACTTGGGCTGACATCCATTCTGCCCCATAACCAACAACGGTTAACTGCTGATCTCGATCAGATGTGGCAACGATAATGCGACAAGGCACAGTCCCTTGACGACGAAAAAAAGAGGCGCAGACTTTTTCTATATAGGTATCGGCTGTCTGTGTCCAAGCAGTAAAGCAAATAGATAAGTTAGGGGAATGACGTTCGAGGGAATACGGGGTCTTTTGGTATTGGGAGTCGAAGACAACTTTGGTTTGGTAACCTTTATGGGCAGTGTAGTTAATTAAGGTCTCTATTAATTCACGCCGCGCTTGTTCTAAGCCGTGGCGATCGCGAGTGCTTTTTAATGAAGACCAGGCACCAATTATATTATAGCCGTCGATAAGTAGTAAAGGCGTATGATGAGAAGACATTTTTCTCAGAAATGACCATAGATTGTTAACATCTTTAATCCAAACATTCCCCAATTTTAACAAAAAATTACATTTCTGGGGAGTTTGTGGTCAAGAATTTGGTCTTGAGAGTTTGCGGATCTCCTTGTTCTACCACTTGACCTCCGTCGAGTAAAAATGCGCCATCACAGTAGTTTAATTCTTCTAAACGATGTGTTACCCATAAGGCGGTAATATTGCGACTTTTAACCAAGTTTTGTACTTGAACCACTAATTCAATTTGCGTATCAGGATCGAGGAGAGCAGTGGGTTCATCTAATAATAAAACAGAGCAATGACGGGCGATCGCCCCAGCAATAGCAATACGTTGTTTTTGTCCCCC
>JBCDDV010000429.1:0-3738 GCA_039180145.1 Cyanobacteria bacterium P01_G01_bin.49
CGACGCTGGCCAGCAGTCTCTGCCGGCTTTTTCGCCGCCGCTGTTTGTCCCGGTCGTGTTTTGTTCGCCTTCCAGCCGCTGGCGACCATCCCGTTGGCAGCAGCTGCAGGATTTTTTAATATTTTATTAACTTGGTTTTTTAGGAAAAATATATGTTATACCAATAGAGACTATTAAAAGTTTTTTTCTAAGCAGAATTTCAATGTTTAGTAAAATTTTCAACTTTTTCTAGTTTTTGAATCCGCATACTGCAATTTATCAACTTCCTCAAGAGGTAACAAATGAATATGTTGAAAGCTCGATACGAATTTGCCGTCATTGGGATAGGAATTCTGGGCTTATTGGGAATAAATGCAGTACCCGCCCGTGCAGCTTTAATTACTTTAAGTGATGAAAATTCTCAAGTGCTTATTGATACGACCAGTCCAGATAATCTGATTGGCTGGGTTGTCGAAGGGGTGAGTCAAATCGATACTCAGGGTTTTTGGTACCGGGTTGGCCCAACAGCAGAAGAATCAGTGCAAGGCACACTCACGGAAGTCTTTTCTATTCCAACGGATACTGATGGGGACGGAGAATTGGATCAACTGGTGAGTGAATACCAGAATCCAGGACTCTTCAATATTGCTTTTCGCTATGCTTTAGAGGGGAGTAACCCAGGTAGCAATCGCTCCTTGATCTTTGAGGAGATTGAGATAGAAAACATTAGTGAAACTCCCTTGGACTTCAATTTGTTCTCGGTGGTTGACTTCAACCTCAATAGTAGTCCTGACCTTGATACACTAACCGTTTCTCGTGACCCTGATACCAATTTGGTAACGGCCACAGAAACCTTACCTGGTACACCTACCATTGCTACCCTGAATACTAATCCGCAAACGGATCGCTATCAAGTGGAAGAGGTAAGTGATTTGTTTAATCTTCTCACAGATGACGTTCCTAGCGATCTAGCATTGACAGATGGGCCAGCAAATATTGCTGATGCAGATACATCTTTTGCCTTTCAGTTTATCCGCTTAATTGAGCCAGGACAGTCAGTTCTGTTCAGTCAGTCATTATTTGTCGAGGATGTAGTGCCGCCAGTTGTTAGCGTCCCAGAACATAGTTCTCCGCTAAGTGTAATCGCGATCAGTGCGATCGGCGGTGGATTATTACTTAAACATCGCCAGAAAAAGTAAAGATACTGGCTAAATTAACCCTAACCTAAATTTAATATCCCTAACCTAAATTTCAAAATATTAGGCGTTGCTGAATAGTGTATTGATCAAGCAGGAAGTAGAACTTGATTAAATCGAAGTAAGTCAATCTACTTTTTTATTAAAGCAGATTTTACATCGCTTCGACATATTATTCAGCAACGCCAAAAATATAATGGATTTTGTCGTTTGTAGAAATTGAAAAGCTGCACCGAGCTAAAGATTTCTTGAAATTACAAATCTGCCAACGGCTATCATAAAACCTATAATTGTTGTAAAGAAAATTTTAATTAATAAAGGTAATGACTTTTGAAGAAATCCAAAAAGCAATTGAGGGGATGATTGGTTATGAAGATTGGGCATGGTTTTCATTTGACCTATTGCACAAACATTCATCCGGGAGAAAGCTGGCAAGAAGTTTTTGCCAATTTAAAGCAGTATCTTCCGGTTCTTAAGACACGGCGATCGCCTACCTCCCCTTTTGGAATTGGCCTGCGTTTAGCTGAAATTGCTACGGGAGAATTGCTATTAGGCAATAATTTAGCACAGTTTCAAACATGGCTAGCCCAAGAAGATTTGTATGTATTTACCCTAAATGGATTTCCCTACGGAGGATTTCATCGACAGATTGTCAAAGATGAAGTTTATGCCCCTGACTGGTCTAAAAAAGAGCGGTTAGATTATACTTTGCGCTTGGTAAAAATTTTAGCGACTCTTTTGCCAGAAGGGATGGATGGGGGGATTTCTACTCTACCTTTATCTTATAAACCTTGGTGGACAGGCGACAAAACTGCTGAGAAAGCTATATTACAGGATAGCAGTGTCAATCTTGCTTTGCTCGTGGCAGAAATGGTAAATATCCGTGAAAAAACGGGAAAACAGATACATCTAGATATAGAACCCGAACCAGACGGGTTAATTGAAAATACGGCCGAAGTCATTAATTTCTTTAAAACCGGGTTATGGCCCATTGGTGGTGCTTATTTAGCCCAACAATTAGGGGTTTCTCAAGAAACAGCCGAGGATTATTTACGAGAACATATAAAAATTTGTTATGATACTTGCCATTTTGCGGTGGAGTACGAGGAACCTGCTTCGGCTTTTGCTCAGTTACAAGCAGCAGGAATTCAGATAGGCAAGATTCAACTAAGTGCTGCTTTGCAGGTAAGATTGCCCGATGATATCCAAGCAAGGGACAACGTGGTTGAGCATTTGCGTCCTTTTGCTGAGTCTACCTACCTCCACCAAGCGATCGCTCGTCAAGGGGATGGAACTCTACATCGTTACCGTGATCTCGTAACAGCCTTGCCATATTTTGAGCAGTCTACTGCTGAGGAATGGCGTACTCATTTCCATGTGCCAATTTTTATCCGCGATTATCAAATTTTACAATCGACTCAAGATCATATTGTAGCGGTTTTAGAATTGCTACGGACTAACCCTATCTGCCAACATTTAGAGATTGAAACCTATACTTGGGAAGTCTTGCCGTCGGCTATGAAATTAGATGTTCTGGCCTCTATTGAGAGAGAATATGAATGGGTGTTGGCAACCTTTGCCAAGGCTGAAAAATCTTATTCTTGAGCAATTTCATGCAAAAAACAGTCGTTCTCAATGTTGTTGGATTAACCCCTAGCTTATTAGGAAAGCATACCCCATTTTTATCAAATTGGGCGGCTCAGGGAAAAGTGGTGCCGATTCAACCTACTTTACCAGCCGTTACCTGTTCGGTACAAGCATCATATTTAACTGGAAAATGGCCCGCAGAACATGGCATTATTGCTAATGGCTGGTATTTTCGAGATGAATGTGAAGTCAAGTTTTGGCGACAGTCCAACAAGCTTATCCAGTCCCCAAAAATATGGGAAATAGCGCGATCGCTCGATCCGAGCTTTACCTGTGCTAATCTTTTCTGGTGGTATAATATGTACTCATCAGTGGATATTGCGGTAACTCCTAGACCCATGTATCCAGCAGACGGCAGAAAAATTCCCGATGTTTATACTCAACCAGCCGAACTACGATTTCAACTGCAAAAACGCCTCGGAACCTTTCCTCTATTTGATTTTTGGGGGCCCAAAACTTCCGTCCGTTCTAGTCAATGGATTGCAGAGTCAGCCAAAATAGTCGAAGAAAAGAGTAATCCCACCTTAACTTTAATTTATCTTCCCCATTTAGACTATAATTTGCAACGTTTGGGAATCGACGAGTCAGCGATCGCTCAAGATTTAAGTGAAATAGACAAAATATGCGGCGATTTAATTAGTTTTTATGAGGAACATGGGGCGCAGGTAATTGTGTTGTCTGAATATGGCATTACTCCGGTAAATCAGGCAGTTTCCCTCAACCGAGTCTTACGCGAGGCAGGATATCTAGCGATACGAGAGGAATTGGGACTAGAGTTGCTTGATGCTGGGGCAAGTCAGGCATTTGCTGTCGCCGATCATCAAATTGCTCATATTTATGTTAATAATTTAGAAAAAGTCTCATCAGTAAGGCAATTGTTAGAAAAAGTGCCTGGGGTAGATTTAATTTTAGGAGA
>JBCDDV010000430.1:0-3736 GCA_039180145.1 Cyanobacteria bacterium P01_G01_bin.49
GTTTTCTTGATGCTCAGATACTAGCGGCTCCTCTTCCTGAACCGGAATTAAATCCTTTAGAAATTCCCATAGAAGATCCTTTAATTCCGCAGGTTCCTCGTCCTCTTACCCCTTTTGAACAGCGAAAATTAAGGGAAGCTCTTAATGATTTGAATGCTCAAGCTCAAGGGCAATTAGAAGCGGGTAATGGGGATGCTGCTTTTGATATTTGGTATCGAGAATTAAGGTTGCGAAGAGTGTTAGGAAGAATTGAAGAAATTAACGCGTTAGGAAGAGTGGGAGAAATTGCTTGGAAGCAAACCCGTACTGAAGATGTGCAAATTATTAGTAAACGTCTTGTCACTCTGCAACAATTATCAGAACAAGAAGATCCTTTAAGTCCCGAATTATTAATCGCTTTAGCTAATGCCTATGCTAAATTACATAGTCTTGATAATTCCATTGTTATCTATCAAAAAGTCTTAAAGAATGCCCGCGAAACTCAAACTCCGTTAACAGAAAAACAAGCTTTACAAGGATTAGGAAAACTCTATTTAGCCAAGTTTGACTATCCGAAAGCTGCCACAGTATACGAGGAATTATTAGGTAAAGCTCAAACCGAACAAAACACTTACGAAGAAGGACTTTATTTACAAGCTTTGGCCGAAATTTATACCGCTTCATTGCAGCCAGAAAATGCAGCCAATATTAAACAAAAGTTAGTTGAAAATTATCTTAGCAATCAAAAAATTGAATTTGTACCTCCCCTAAAAATTGATATTGGCAAAGATTATCAAGCAATGGATCAGCCAGAATTGGCTAGTCAAAATTATCAAGAAGCTTACGCTTTAGCTTGGTCATTACAATTATTTGGAGCAGCAGCAGACGCATTAATTAACTTAGGAGAACTTTATCAAACTTATGAACAAGAAGACTATGCCCTACAAATTTATCAAAATCTACTGCAAGTTGAGCAATTGTCTTACAATTATTATGGATTAATGAATACTTATGACAAAATTGGAGAAATTTATCTCAATAAACAACAGTATCAACAAGCATTGCAAGCATTTCAACAAGGCTTAGTTCTCGCCCGTTCTATTAATTACAAGCAAGATCACTTTTTGGCACAACTTCAAAAAGTTAACCAAGGAATGCAGGGAGGAACAGAAACAACTCCCGAAGTACCAGAGGCAGTTCCTGAAGGAGTAGAAAATATTCCTGAAGTACCAGAAAACGTTCCTGAAGAAGTAGAAAACATTCTCGAAAATAATACTGTCGAAAATGAGCAAGATCAATTTATTCGAGATAATCAATTATTAGAAGATGGAATCAGAAAAATTGAAAATGAACTAAATCAATTGGACAATCAAGACAATTAAAGACTGATGTAATAAGTTTATCCCTTGAACACCTTGTATGGTGTCCAATAACCTGTTAGAAACTAAGTTTTTTATTCCAAAAAATTATGCAGAGACTACGAAGCGGCGATCGCCCCATTCAATTGAAAATTCCTCAGCCAGTGATTTTCCAAGCTCAAGAAGCAAAGGCGATCGCCAGTCAAGTTATTGGCATTCGTTTTTTGATTTCAATGACGATTCCTTGACAGATAGAATTGCAATTATTTATGATAGTAGATTGTGTGAACTATAGCTATCTGATAAACTCTTGGCTAACGTAATTGTCATCGGCGCACAGTGGGGCGACGAGGGAAAAGGAAAAATCACCGATTTATTGAGCCGTTCAGCTGATGTTGTGGTGCGACCTCAAGGAGGGGTAAATGCAGGCCATACCATCGTCGTACAAGGGCAGACCTTTAAGTTGCATCTCATCCCGTCGGGCATTCTCTATGAGGATACAGAGTGCATTATTGGGTCAGGAACAGTGATTGATCCCAAAGTCTTACTTGAAGAATTGGCCCAACTTCACGCCCTCAAGATTGCTACCAAAAATCTCTTTATCTCCCAAACTGCCCATATCACGATGCCTTATCATCGTCTTCTGGATCAAGCATCAGAAGAAAGACGAGGCAAACGAAAAATCGGCACCACGGGACGGGGTATTGGGCCAACCTATGCCGATAAATCAGAACGAACAGGCATTCGAGTTGTCGATTTGATGAACCCTGATGAACTCAAAGAAAAGTTACAATGGACAATCAATTATAAAAACGTTATTTTAGAAAAGCTTTATAATCTTGATCCTTTAGATCCCCAAATTGTTATTGAAGAATATCTAGATTATGCAGAACAACTTCGTCCCCACGTAGTCGATAGTTCCTTGAAAATCTATGAAGCCATTCAACAACGTAAGAATATTCTCTTTGAAGGGGCCCAAGGAACTCTTTTAGATCTAGATCATGGGACTTACCCCTATGTTACCTCTTCTAATCCCATCGCCGGGGGAGCTTGCGTTGGATCAGGTATTGGTCCGACAGTAGTGGATCGGGTGATTGGGGTAGCGAAAGCTTATACAACCCGTGTCGGAGAAGGGCCCTTCCCGACGGAATTGCATGAGAAAATTGGAAAATTATTAGGCGATCGCGGGGCTGAATTTGGGACTACCACTGGTCGTCGTCGTCGTTGTGGTTGGTTTGATGCAGTCATCGGTCGTTACGCTGTACGGGTGAACGGGTTGGACTGTTTGGCAATCACAAAACTTGATGTCCTCGATGAGTTACCAGAGATTAAAGTCTGTGTTGCTTATGAATTGGATGGTCAAACCTGTCATCATTTCCCCAGTAATGCTAGTCAATTTGCTCGTTGTACTCCTATCTATGAAACCTTACCAGGGTGGCAGCAGTCTACAGAAAACTGCCGTACCCTAGAAGATTTACCCCAAGAAGCATTAAACTACTTGAAGTTTTTGGCAGAACTCATGGAAGTGTCTATTGCGATTGTTTCTTTGGGGGCCAGTCGCGATCAGACGATTATCGTTGAAGATCCGATTCATGGGCCAAAACGGGCCCTACTTAATGCCAATGGTGATCCTGTCACCAATCATGAATAACCTCAAACAATCATTTAGTGAGTAAATCCTATGTCTTTAACCCTTCAATGTCAAAAACGACCCGACGATATTAAACCTAACGCATTACGCCGTGATGGGTTAATTCCTGCTACTTTGTACGGACATAAGGGAACAGAATCAATGCAGTTGATGGTC
Organism: Cyanobacteria bacterium P01_G01_bin.49; assembly: GCA_039180145.1. GTDB lineage: Bacteria > Cyanobacteriota > Cyanobacteriia > Cyanobacteriales > Microcystaceae > JBCDDV01. Next base: position 3,145 of record JBCDDV010000430.1, read on the forward strand.
AATCAAAAAGAAGTGGTCTTTTTATTAAGAGATGTGACAGTCGATGAAACGGTGATCGAGGTGAAGATTCCTGATCTTTCTTGGAATGGCAATGTTGTGGTCAAAGAAATACAGGCTCATCCTTGGAAACGTAATCTTTTACACTTAAGTTTCTATTATGTTGCGGCTAATAATTAACACTTTCCCGCTAATTGCTAAGGCAATATAGCGGGATGTTTCTAGTTCTTGCTTACTAAATCCTGAGTAATATTCAACAATTAGTATTGATCACATTTAATTGGTTAATACCATTTTTCAAAAGTAGTTAAGAGACTAGAGATTAAAAGAGGAAATTTTTGTCGACAAGAGCATCTTCCCAGTTTAGCAAGGGATCGGCTATCAACTCAGTTGTTTGAGATAACAGTTCGTTGACAAAGTTTTCGTATCCTTCTAAGGTATTGAGCATTAATTGATTTTGTTTGTTGTCCATGTTGACCTCTTAATCTATTTTTATAATGAGGATTAATAGAGTAATTTAAGGGTTGTTTTCCTGAAAAATTCTTAAAAATATTAACCCTAAATTAACTAGGATAGCCTGTTAATTTTAGAATAA
>JBCDDV010000431.1:0-3722 GCA_039180145.1 Cyanobacteria bacterium P01_G01_bin.49
GCTATAATTACATTAAAATCTTATAATTAAGCATAAAGAGTCAGTATTTATTTTTATGGCAAGACCTGGGGGAAATCCCGATTTTGGAACTAAATATAAATTCGATTTTGGTCGAAATAAGCCTTTAACTGAGCAAGTTAAAGCTGTTGTTTATCCTGAAATGAAGCAACAGTTAAAAGATTTAGCTAAAGAAAGGAAATGTACTGTTCCCGACTTGATTCGTGATGCTCTCGAACAATACCTTGCCACTCCTCAATCTTAGGTTTTGTTCATCGAACAATCCCCATTCTAAATTTTAGAAGTTAATTGCGATCGCTGAAACTCTTCAATCTGCTTAAAACCTACATTGACTCTTTATACTTGGGGCGATGGCGATGGGAGGAATGCGCCAAATCAGATGACTAAAAATAACGATTGGCCTCAGCAATTAAGCTCTGAGGAACTTGCTGAATGGCGACGGCGTTTTGATGAAGCCAATCGCGTTAATGTGTTTTGTCATTGTCGTCAGTGTGATGAAGAATGGGTGGCTTCTAGAAAAGAACCCTGTCATCGCTGTGGAAGTCTGAATGTACAGGCGATCTCTTGCTGGCAATTTCCCGATGGTTAAGCTCGCTCGAAAAAACTCCATAGTTCTGGCAAGAATCTTTTTGCTACTCCACGCTCTCTCTAAACTTCTGATAATATCTTTAACCGACACCACTTCATTTTTCCCGCGCATAAAATCAAGTACAGCAGAATTAAGACTTCTAGAACCTTCCAGTCGTTCGGAAGGAGGCAAAGTACTTTTCGATTTGGGTGCTACTTTCTTCTTAGTATTGGTTTTGGTTTTAGCTTTAGCTTGAGTTCTGGTTTTGGCTCTACTGGATTTAGTCTTTGCCTTTATTTTAGTCTTACTGGATTTAGTCTTGGTTGCCTGTTCTAACTCGATCGTAGCGACTTTACCATTGCCGTTAGCTTTGGCTTTGCCATTCCCATTAACATTAACTTTGGTTGTAGTGAGGGTTTCTGCTTCTGGTTTGATTTCTGCTGGGGATGCAGTAACAAATTCCGATAGACTTGCTACGGTATTTTTGGTTAATTCCAAAAGCTCTTTTTCTTTGGCTAACCTAGACTCGAACTGTTCTATTATCTTTTTATAATATTCGATGGAATCTTCGCAGTACTTAACTCCAGCATCCAATTCTTCCGACATTACTCGGAGACTAGCCAATCTATCTGCGACTGATAATTTCAATTGAGGAGGAGTTGGTGGAGTAAGAACGGTAGTTACGGGATTATTCATGGGCTTAATATTTTCTTTATTATTTAACTTAGCCCCATTCTAACCGCACCTTAATTGAGGTTTTGCCCAATACATCCCCAAGAAAATCACCTGGAACATAGATTCAAAATTCAAGACTCAATATTCTTTCCTTCAATAGCTCCTCTATCAAATTCAGCAACAGCAACAATTTCGGGCTGTGTTGCAAAAATTGAAGATAAAAGTAAAAAGCTAAGATGAACCCTTTCGCTAAGAATCGTTGATTTGTCTAAAATGTTTACGACAGCATTGATTCAGCTGAGTACATCTCAGCTGAATCAAAATCTATATTTTGGATACCCAGTTCTGACAGTTAAATAAAAATTAGGAGGTTGCATTAATACTGAGTGAGATTTAAACTAAGGCTTTGAAAAGTAGATCCCACAAGGTTGCATTGTTTTGAGCAGCTCGGACAATGTCATCCCACAGCAAAGGAGGGTCTGTGAATAATCTATCAGTGGAAATAATACGCTCCCAGTCGAGATTAAGAACGTCAGCATTTGCGACTCCGACTTGATTCATAACAGCAAGATAAGCCTCGGCAATGATGCCATAGCCAACACTAGTAGGATGAACTCCATCTAAGCTAAATAATCCACCCGATAATCTTTTGTTATTAAAACTAGAAAATCTAAGAGTATTTGGCAATGGAGTTAGCTGAAGTAGGGGATGGTCGGGTCGATTTTGATAATAGCGTTTTAATACTTCATCTTCTTTGCCCAACATTTTCTGACGTTTGATCGATAAAGATTGCAAAACTTCGCCAATTTCAACAACGTGCCAATTATCACCACCTAATTTACAAGAATTTCTAATAATTTCGTTAAACAAATCAATTCGGCGATCGATTAGTATTGCTTCTTCTCTAGTAAGATGAGATTGAAGGGTTGAAGAAAAGTTATCAGCATCAGCAAAGAACCGAGCATAATAATCAAAGTATCCATCCTCAAAATTGTTAATCCCTTGGGTTACTGGCGGAATAGTAACTAAAGGAATTGTACCTACAAAGACTTGAGTTGAAGGCGGAATAATGTCTTTAACTTTAGCCACCATCGATTCATAATCACGCTTGAAAGTATCGGGGTGAGTTAAGTTAAATTCACGACGTTCTAGCGAATCGTTGCTAGGCATATCTTCCAGCATATCTTTGAGCTTTAAATCAAGAACCGTACCTAAGCAATCGTTAGCTCCAAGCCAAATAATAATATTTTCTACGCCTTCGGTTGCAACTAAGTATTCAAGATTATCAATTTGCGTCCATGCCATACGTTCGGATTGCAACTGAGGATTAAGCACTCTCAAAGCAGTTCGATACATAGGAACAGAAGGTAACTGAAAAATGCCATTACCATTAGAACCTGGAGATGCAGTAATTGCCATTTGGCAGTAATTAGCATTAACCGTCAGAGTATCGATAACACGAAAGCCCCAAATACCAAGGTTGTGATAAACGCCAGTAAAATTTACAGGTTGAGAACCGACACCAGTTTCATAAATCGTTTCGGTCTGGTCGGTAAACTTGCCAAAAAGAGAAGGAAATTTAGTAATCCATTCAAAAAGATTGATGTCTTGACCTAATTCCTGTTCCATATAACGTAGAGCAGCTTCAATATTAAGAGGCAATCCGCTACCAGGAAACTTTGGAACCAGGAAATCTTGCTCGATATTCAATCCTATAGAACGGGCAATCATGACAGGAAAAGAACGGTCTGTATGAAAGATAGCACCGCTCTGAAAACCTTGAGTTAAGCTGTCTCCAATTGCAACTAATTTGACCACAATAATATTTTGGTTTCTAAACTACATACGTCATATGTAATAAACATATAGTAGTAAAAAATGTTATGAACCACATAAGTATTAAATTGTAATGATGTAAGCCTTTAATCAAAAAAACGATTTTTGCTGGTTGCCTAACAGAAGTAGCGAAAAATATTGATACGCAAAGAAAAGGTAGGGAAAACAGATAGTGTTGCAAGAATTTGAATCTCTGACGTAGTATTATTGAGCCACTATTTCAAGCTCAACATTGATGAATCCTAAAAAACCACTTTTAAGCAGATTTTATTTTGTTGTGTGTAAGGAGCAGTGTTGCAAAAAGCAAGATAATTGTCAAGAACTCGTTCGCTACTGCAATCCCTGAACCTCTTCAATCTACTTAAAATACTTAATTGACTTTTTAATCAACTTAAAATCACTATTTCTACCGATCCCAATTCAAGTTTTGGGTCTGTCAAATAGTTTGTGTCAGGAGTAAATACCTATAAAGGAAACCTACCCTCAAATTCAATCGCAAATCGATTTAATGCGCTTTTCCAATTTCTAATTGGCATTGTCCATTTCTTAGAAATATTGTTGATTGCTAGCAAAATTACTTTCATCACCGACTCGTCGGTTGGAAAAGAACGATGATTGCGTAAAA
>JBCDDV010000432.1:0-3722 GCA_039180145.1 Cyanobacteria bacterium P01_G01_bin.49
ACTGTTACTCAAATGAAATGCGCTTGCTCTTCTTGCAATTGTATCGTTAGTGTCAGCGATGCCATACAAAAAGAGGGAAAATATTATTGTTGTGATGCTTGTGCCAACGGACATCCTGACGGGGCTGGTTGTTTTCATCACGGATGTGAGTGTCACAGTTAATAAGATTTATTCTTATCGCGACATTAAAGCGACTTCCTTGGCAAAATAAGTCAAAATTAAATTCGCTCCCGCTCGTTTCATACTGGTAAGCGTTTCTAGAATCACTTTCTTTTCATCAATCCAACCTTGTTGTGCGGCAGCTTTAATCATGGCATATTCCCCGCTGACATTATAAGCAACAACGGGTAAATTCGTATAATCACGGACTCGACAAATAATATCCAAGTAAGCTAAAGCTGGCTTAATCATCACCAGATCTGCCCCTTCTGCGATATCTAAAGCGACTTCTTTGATTGCTTCTCTTCCATTGGCAATATCCATCTGATAAGTCTGTTTATCCCCAAATTTCGGTGAAGATTCTAACGCATCCCGAAAAGGCCCATAATAGGCAGAGGCGTATTTAGCAGAATAAGCCAGAATTCCCACATTGATCCAGCCTTGAGCATCTAAAGCTCTGCGAATTGCCCCAATTCTTCCATCCATCATATCCGAAGGCGCAACCATATCTGCCCCTGCCTCTGCATGAGATAAGGCCATTTTTACCAAAACTTCAACCGTTTCATCGTTAAGAATTTGCTCATCCTTGACAATGCCATCATGACCATAAGGAGAAAAAGGATCTAACGCTACATCAGTAATAACTATTAATTGAGGAATTTCCTGCTTAATTGCTCTAACGGTGCGCTGCACTAACCCATCAGAATTATAACTTTCTGTTCCCTGATTATCTTTCTTTTCGGTAGGAATAAGGGGGAAAAGCGCGATCGCTTTAATGCCCAAATTTACCACATCTTGCAATTCTTTGAGCAATAAATCAAGAGAATAACGATAGCATTCGGGCATAGAAGGAATTTCTTGTTGAATATTCTCACCTTCTATGACAAATACGGGATAAATTAGGTCATTAACCGTTAATTCGGTTTCTCGTACCAGGCGACGCAAAGCTTCAGTCCGACGTAAACGGCGAGGGCGATGGCTAAGATGATGAAGTACAGACATAGAATCTTCTTGCAAAAATGATAATCATTATTATATTGACAATGGTAAGACTTTACAATAACAATGATAATCGTTATCAAAATAAAAACTAACGAATGATGAATGCTCTGAGTTTAGGACTCTCCCTAACTATCTTGGCGACGGTTGTCCCTGTACAAGCCAATACTAGACCAGACATTGAACACTAAACATTGAACATTGAGCATTGAACATTGGGACTTCAACCAATGGTAAATGATAAATCGTAAATGAAATGACAGCAAGAACTTTACCCAAAAATATAGACATTGCTATTATTGGAGCAGGAACACAAGCATTAACTTTAGTCACTCATATTTTGCAAAAAAAGACAAAATTCCGTCGTCGTCTTCTGGTTTTAGATCCCAGTGGGAGTTGGTTAACTCAATGGCGACATCAATTTGCGGCCCAAGAGATTCCTTATCTGCGATCGCCTGCGGTTCATCATCCCCATCCTAACCCCCATGCTTTAAGAAAATTTGCTGAACATCGCCAGGATGAGTTATTTGCGCCTTATGACTTACCAGGAACGCATTTATTTAACGATTTTTGCACTAATCTAGTTAAAAATTGTAACTTAGATGAGCTAATTTATCCTGACGCAGTTACTCGAATTTTACCCATTGAAAGTAGTCATGGTCGTCGATTTCAATTAAATTTAGAGAGTGGACAACTCTTACAAGCTCGTCGCGTAGTTTTAGCCACAGGAACAGGAATTCCCCAATTTCCAGACTGGGTTAGCAAGATTAATACGCCTTATCCGAGGGAAAGATTACTGCATTCTCGTCAAATAGATTTACGAACTCTAAAGCTAACCAGAGAGCGTATTTTAATCATTGGTGGTGGGTTAAGTAGTGGTCATTTAACAGTTGGCGCAATTGCTAGAAGCGCGAAAGTCGTACTCATGTCCCGACGCGAATTACAAGAAAAGTTATTTGACGCTGATCCTGGTTGGTTAGGGCCGAAATATTTGAAGGGGTTTAATCACGAATTGGACTGGGAAAAACGCTGGCAAATGATTCAAACAGCACGGAATGGTGGATCGATGACTCCAGCGATGATGTTACAACTAAGGCGGTTAACAAGGGACGGAAAATTGAAGATAGAAGAACAGTGTGAAGTTATTCAAGCTAGGTGGCAAAATCATCAATGGCAGATAAAGTGCCAAGACGGCAAAAATTTCTTCTGTGACCGAATTTGGTTAGGAACAGGTGCAAACTTGAGTGTTGAAAATTATCCGTTACTTACAGATATTTTAGACACACATTTAACTCCTTTTGTGCATGGATTACCAATTCTCGATGAATATTTGCGTTGGTCATCCTTAGCCTTGTTTATGATGGGAGGACTTGCTGCCTTACAAATTGGGCCAGTTGCTCGTAATTTAGCAGGAGCAATTAAAGGAAGTCAGCGTATTTCAAAAGCATTGGTGAAACCCAGTTTAGCAATTTCCTAATTTTTATTGTGCTTTGTTTTGAGAACGGTTATCATTATTGAAGCAATTCATTCAGCCAGTCCATTACATTATCCCAATCCCACAAGTTACTTAAGTTTTGGACAGTTACTAGTGCAGTGCAAGGAGTATTTGCAGAAAATGCTAAAACTCATCAAGAATTTACGAGTTTAATGCATCATTCTCGGACTTTTCATTCTTAAAAAATATTGACCAACAGAGGCGTTAGTTTTTCCGTCTCTGATTTTTTTTCTTTATTCCTAAGCATTTTGATGACCGATCATGATCGCCACCATGAACATCACGATCATCATGATCGTTTAACAGTAGAAAGTTAAAGTTTTAACCAACTGAAAATATTACCAACAGTCAATTTCAATTCAGACAAAAATTCGGGGACAGGTAAACTATCGTCTGGATTTTCCAGTAATTGCGGCATTCCTTGGGGAAGAAACACGAGAACAGATTGAGTTTCTGGATCAATTAACCATCCTAAATTGCTGCCATGATTTAAACAATGAAGAATATTTCCCGTTACTTTAATTAGGTTTTGATTAGGAGATAAAATTTCGATTGTCCAGTCAGGACAGGTTAAACAAATATTAGCAATATCTCCATTATTGTCACGAGGAATTCTTTCCCACCGCAAAACAACGACATCAGGAACGATAGACCGTTCTCCAAAGGTACAACGTAATTCAGGGAAAGCATAAGCAATCTTGTTGGGTTTACTAAGAGCATTAATGGTTATGATACATTCAGCTTGAATACGACTATGTTTTCCTTGGGGCATCGGTTTTTGAGTGACTTTACCATTAATATATTCCTGGGCAGGTTTAGTTTCTCGAAGTTGCAGAAACTCATCTAAAGTTAGGGATTTGTTGGGAGTTTTTACCATGCGATCGCCTCAATAATTATCTTAATTTTGACAAGTTCAATCTATTTTAAACGAACCTAAAAAAATCTATTTCTTTAGACAGAGTTCATAGTCTTTGATTTAAGTTATGCTGACTCTCATCCAATTCAATTGGTTGCAGGCCAACTCTTTAATCACCCTGCAAGGAGCTTAAGATTATGTCTGAGTTTAATG
>JBCDDV010000433.1:0-3722 GCA_039180145.1 Cyanobacteria bacterium P01_G01_bin.49
AAGATTATTTATGACAATTTGCCCAATGTATTTTTAACCCTTAACTCAGTTTTCAGGTAAAGATCATGCCATTGCTTGCCAATGATGTCTCGTTGATTGATAAAATAAATACTTATTAAGGTTAAAGTAACCCCCATCCATTGCAACGGGGTTAATACTTCATCTAAGAATAAATTGCCAAAACTTAAGGCAAACACTGGTGTCAAAAAGGTTAAAGAACTGAGGCTAGTTAAATTACCTTTTGAGGCTAAATAGAAAAAGATTCCATAGGCGATCGCACTACCAAAAATCGTGGCATAACTTAAAGCTAACCATCCCCCTAAATCAATTTTTCCCCATTGCTGAGATTCCCAAATACCAGAAATAAAAAATAGAGGAATTCCCCCTAAAATCATGTGCCAACCTGTTGCAACTACCGGATCAGCATAGCGACTGACAAAGCGAATACAAACCGTTCCTGCTGCCATAGAAAGGGAAGCCAACAGCATCAATAATTCCCCACTATTTAACAGTTGAATGCCATTAAAATTCAGAGAAATTGATTGCATCTGAAATAAATTGGTAAACCAATCTTGAGGCAACCCAATGAAACTAATGCCAACGATACCAAATCCTAAGCCAATACCGCCCCAAAGACCGATAATTTCTCCAAATAACCAACTTGATAATAAAGCCACTGCTAAGGGTTGAGAATCAATAATCACTGATCCTAAACCTGCACCAGTTTTCAATAAACCTGCCGCTAAAAATCCTTGAAACATGGCCCCATCTAATAAGGCAAAGATAGCGATCCATAACCAGGCTTTCCATCCTTGAGGTTGAGGACGCTTAAACAAAAATGCCACAATTAACACGAGAATGCCCGCAGGGACTAAACGGATACCAGCCAGGAAAAATGGTGTCGTGTGAGGAATCACCCCCTTCATGGCAACCATAGCCGTTCCCCAGAGAAAAAATGGAGCAATAAGGATTAAGGATGATTGCAGGGATCTAGAACGATTTAAGTTCATGTATGACGCTTAACAAAACTTTATTTACTCTATCTTAACCAAAAGACACCATTAATCGACCCACCGGTCAAATATAACTTTTTCGATGATCCCCTAATTGCTACTGTGATGATGATTGATAATGACCACATCTAACCAACGAGAGAAGTTAAATTTCTAACAATTGACATATTAAGGAAATGAAACAATATCCCAATCCTGAAAATCCTTATCCTTTAGATAACTATAAAAGATTAGTCTTTCTCAAAAATATTATCAAAAATCCCAATATTATTGTCGGAGATTTTACTTATTATGATGATTTTGACAATCCTCAGAACTTTGAAAAAAATGTGCTTTATCACTTTGATTTTATTGGAGATAAATTATTTATAGGTAAATTTTGTGCGATCGCAAGTGATGTTAAATTTGTCATGAATGGCGGCAATCATCCTTTAAATTTTTTTACTACTTATCCCTTCACTATTTTCGGTCATAGTTGGCAAGATAAAATGTCTGTTGAAGAAACTTCTAAAGGAGATACAGTCATTGGCAATGATGTTTGGCTTGGTTATAGTGCCTTAATTATGACAGGAATTCAGATCGGAGATGGGGCAATAATTGCTACTAATGCAGTCGTTACCAAAAATGTCGAACCTTATACTAAGTACCTGGACAAAAATAAACGTTACTGTGAAGTGAGCAGGGGAGACGGGAGTAGGGAGCAGGGAGAGGGGTTACAGCTTACTTACATTTCTTCTCTACAGTTCATTTTATTTATGTCCGACCACTTATTGTAGGAGGAAATCCTGCGAAATTGCTCAAAAAAAGGTTTGATGATGAGGTTATTGCGTTATTATTAAATCTCAAATGGTGGGATTGGCCCGTTGAGAAAATAACTGAAAATATTGGCTTACTTTGTAGCAATAATCTCCAAAAACTTAAAGAATTAGGAAAAGAAAATAACCCCTGAAAACGTTACTTAATTTGAGTAAGATTGAGAGAAAATTTAACTGTTCCTGCACGTTCAGAACAAGCAGTAATTTGGATTTCGCTGTTAATGGGGCCTTTAATGACCCATTCTAAATGACGACGATAATCAGTTCCTTTTGCAAAAGTATTATAAGCTTTATTAGATCGTCCTTGTAAATGCTCAATTTCTTGTTCTAATTTGCCACTAATTAAACTGACATTATCTGGTAAAGAAAGCATCACTTCTATAGGGCGAACTGCTTTACGTTCTAAAGCTTTTTTGCTTGTGTAGGTTGGTAAAAATCCTTGATTTTCTAATTGAAGCACCACATGATAAATATCGGCACCTTGATGAGTGATTTTTGTTTGAGAAATGGCTAACAAAGGAGACATTAAAGCATGAATCAAGGCCAACTTACACTGTTTTTCACAAATTTCTGGTAAATATTCTGCTGGGGCATTTTGCCACATACCCTTAAAATCCCAGCCACCAATTTCGACTTTTCCTAACTGGGGATGTTCAAAAGGTTGCCAATCTATAAACCCTTTCTTATCTAATTTTTCATCATTCCATTGAAACAATTTTAAGTCATCTTCTATGGGGTGTCTACCCAACCAATCAATATAATTTTCTTTTTTAACTCCTGCTTCTGTTGGTGCATCCCACAACTCGATGGTGAATCCAAACCAACCAAAATGATCATAAGCATAATCATCCATTACCCCATAGGTAACATCCTTTGGATGATAGCGAAAATCATGATAAACCGAAATACATTCATACCCTGTTATTTCCTTTCCTTTTTCTCCTAAAAGTTTATATATATCTAAGTCTGAAACAGGAAAATGTTCATCAGCATGGGTACTATAAGGACGTAAAATTACAGCAGAATAAGTATGGTAACTAATGAACCCATTAATATTACGATTCTTTTGCCAAAATTCTGCTTCTGCACGGGTTTCAGGTTCTGAAAAAGGGAAATCCCCTGCCCCTGACTGTTCCCCTTCTGGTGACCAAAGATAAGGATAATTGCGATTAAAGTCCATCCCTTCAACAGAGGGAGCTAATTTGACATCATAACCATCATAATTAAGAATAGAGCCTTCTGGTAAAATAGTATAGAAAGTCCCTTCAAATTCTTCAGGTTCTCGCTTCACCATTAAGCGCGGTTCTTGATCAGAAATTTTCCAGGCACCACAGTCATCTTTGATCCGCATTTGTAATATTAATCCATCCCCGTTAATGTCTTCTCGATGGAGTCCATCTTGTTGATCAGGATAGGGATAAGGACGAATACTAGACCGCAAACGATAGGGAGTTGTCAGGTATTTTTCTGCCCCATCGATGGCAATTCTTGGTAATATATAAATGGTGTAATGATCCAGTAGCCGAGTTGCAATATTATCTTGTTGATATTGAGTTAATAAATGATAGAGAATGTAACAAGCAACGGCTGATCCAGTCACTTCCCCTGCGTGAGTATTTGCATCAATCCAATAACCGGGTTTTTCAAGATAATCTCCCGTATTTTGATTAGTAAGAATGGCAATAGGAATTTCTTTCCCCGCGTAACTTTTTCCAATCATTTGCAGTTGTATTAGTTGGGGATAAGCATCGGCCATTTGCTGCAAATAGTCTAATAATTCTACATAGGTATAGTAATGGCTAAAATCGAAGGATTTAACAGTCATAGATGTCAGTATTGATAATTAATAAATTAAAGGGAGTTTCTCTCACTATCATAAATCAGCTAAGTCATA
>JBCDDV010000434.1:0-3720 GCA_039180145.1 Cyanobacteria bacterium P01_G01_bin.49
AACAACGAAACTTTATAGCTAACGAGTCTCTTGTTAAGAAAGGAAGAGAGAGAGCCAATAAATTTGAAATTAGAATTCTAATTTCAAATTCTGACCTTATCATACCCTAATTTTGCCCACATTTTAGATGCGTTTGCCCTGCGCTTGGGGCTTGTAGTCTAAACTCCAGTTGCTACGCAAACGCCGGTAATGACTTTATTTATCTGCGTTCCATGGAAAAATATCTTTCGGTTTGATTCCCTTATTAAAGTGTACCCAATTGTCTATATTTTAGATGCGTTTGCCCTGTCACTGTACTGCTTCAACAGCCCTGGTGGTCAAGGCGAAAATACCAACATTTCCTATAGGTCAAGATAAAATTTTGATAAGTAGAAATTTTTTTGACATATTCTAAAAAAAACAAGAGAAATATTTTTTCCTAGCATTAGCTTCCACACTATCCCTCTTTCTGTTACGATTAAAGTTGCTTCAAAACAACAAAGGATGCCACCACAGCGATGGCCATAGCTTATATTATCGGACTAGGAAGATCAGGAATTGCTGCTGCTAAATGCCTTAAACAAGATGGATGGGATGTAATATTAAGCGATCGCTTAGACTCTCCTAGTTTGCAAACCATACAGCAAGAACTTCGAGCAGAAGACATTACAGTTAAATTAGGCCATATCCCCAACTTAAATCAGTCTGATTTGCCCGCTTTAATTGTGGTTAGCCCTGGGGTTCCTTGGGATATTCCTTTCCTAGTAGAAGCTCGCAGTCAAGGTATTGATACGATTGGAGAATTAGAGTTAGCTTGGCGATATCTCAAGTCATCTCTCTGGATAGGAATTACAGGAACTAATGGTAAAACGACTACCACAGCTTTAGTTGAAGCAATTTTTCAAGGGGCGAAATTAAACGCACCTTCTTGTGGCAATATTGGTTACGCTGCTTGTGAATTAGCCTTATCTCAATTAACAAAAGATCAAACACCAGCCTATGATTGGATTATTGGAGAAATCAGTAGTTATCAATGCGAATCATCTCACGAATTAAGTCCTAAAATTGGTATTTGGACAACCTTTACTCCTGACCATTTAAGTCGTCATAAAACCTTAGAAAACTATTACGCGATTAAAGCATCTTTACTGAAACGGAGTGAATATCGAATTTTTAACGGAGATGATCCCTACTTACATCAAGTTGGATTACATCAATGGGCAGATGCTTATTGGATAAGCACTAAAGGGAAAGAAAACTTACTTTGCGATGCCAAAAAAGGTGTTTATATTGAAGATAATTGGATTGTTGCTTTCGGAGAGCTAATACTACCTTTAAATCTCTTTAAAATGCCAGGAGTTCATAATCAGCAAAACTTATTAATGGCAGTAGCAGCAGCAAGACTGGCTGGAATTGATAAGGGGAAAATTGCTCAAGCGATCGCCACATTCACCGGGGTTCCCCATCGCTTAGAATATATTACAACTTTTAACGGAATTGACTTTATTAATGATAGTAAAGCAACCAATTACGATGCAGCAGAAGTAGGATTAAAATCAGTAAAATCTCCAGCTATTTTAATTGCGGGGGGAGAGATCAAAGAAGGAAATAATCGAAAATGGCTCGAACAAATTCAAGCCAAAGCATCAATGGTTTTATTGATCGGAGAAGCGGCTCCTATTTTTGCCAAAGATCTTCAAAATTTTGATTATAATTATTATGAAATTGTAGAAACGATGGAAAATGCAGTAACCAGAAGCTTAGAATTGGCTAAACAAAAGCAAGCCAAAGTCGTCTTATTATCTCCGGCTTGTGCCAGTTTCGATCAATATCGAAGTTTTGAACATCGAGGGGATCATTTTCGACAGTTATGCCAACAACTAAAAGAATAAATTATTGGCAAAACTTTTTCAGAAAGATAAGTCGTAATTCAATAAAAATTACGGCAAGTTTGCTGTTTATTCTAACGGTATTATTAACCATGCAAACCCCTTCTATAACTCCGACAACTACCACAACTTTATTAACTGCTCCTTTTTTACAACTTCCCACTGAAACCTCAGTTAAAGTTGTTTGGTTTACTGAATTTTCGGGAACTGACCATAAAATTATTTATGGGGAAAATTTAGACAAAGTAGTTCTTGCCAACACAACTAAACTCAGTCGAATAAGAGAAGATGAAGGTTCAAAAGTTACACCGACTTATTCTCAAATTATTAGACGAGATATTTGGCGACATGAAGGGGAAGTTACGGGGTTGACACCTGGAATTAAAGTACCTTATCAAGTCAGTAGTATCACTCAAGACAAGGTTGATCGAAACATCATTAAAAGTGATGTTTTTACGTTAACTCCCCTACCGAAACCTAACACACCATTAAAAATTTTGTTGACATCTGACCACCAATTAATGCCAATGGTAGCCGCTAATTTACAAAAAGTTGTTGAAACCATTGGACAAGTTGATGGAATCTTTTTTGCTGGTGATTTAGTTAATATCGCGGATCGTGCATCAGAATGGTTCGATGATAAACGAGGAGGAGCATTTTTTCCCTGTCTTCAAGGAAAGGCCAATTATCAGTTAGAAAAAGCAGAAACAACAACAGTCTACCAGGGAGGAGAGTTAATTCAATATGCACCTTTATTTCCTACCATTGGCAATCATGAAGTGATGGGAAAATTTTCGGAAAATAATCCTTTAAATCAACAATTTACTGACACCGTTCCTCGTCAAGTGGCAGAAAGAATATACTTAGATAATGCCAATAATCATCAGGATAAACGAAATTGGATAAAAAATAATTCATTTAATACAGACACTTATGAAGAGATTTTTTCTTGGCCTCAAAAAACTGTCAATAATCAAAACTATTATGCTATAACCTTTGGAGATATTCGTTTAGTTGTTTTACAAGTTACCAATATCTGGCGTTCTCCGAGTTTAGAACCAAAGGTGAAAGGAAGATATCAAGAAGCACAACGAGATTTAAAGAAACCTGAAAACTGGGGATATGGTCAACACATTTTTGAACCCATTAATCAAGGAAGTCTTCAATATCAATGGTTAGAAAAAGAATTAAATAGCGACGTTTTCAAACAAGCAAAATATAAAATCGTAATGTTCCATCATCCTGTCCATACTTTAGGAGGAAATATTGTTCCCCCCTACACTAATCCGCTGGCTACAATTGAATATGATGATGAGCAGGAAATAAAAGCAGTTCGTTATGAATATCCCAAAGAAGATGATTATATTATTCGCGATTTAATGCCACTTTTGGAAACGGCAAAAGTTGACTTAGTTTTCTTTGGTCATTCCCATCTCTGGAATCGTTTTATTAGTCCTCAAGGCATCAATTTTCTGGAATCTTCTAACGTTGGTAATAGCTATGGCGCTCATTTTACTGAAAATAAACGCTCTATTCCTCCCGATTATTCTAACTTAAATTATGTTGAAATAGGTGATCCCAATGGACTTAAACCTATTATTCCCAATCTTAATCCCTTAAAAGATCAAGACGGTAACGCTCTCCCTTACATTGCCAGTAATGATATTACTGTTTTCAGTATCTTAGATACTCAGAAAGGAAGCATTAGTAGTTACCGTTTTGATACCCGTAAACCCAATTCAGATGTCGTTAAATTTGACGAATTCAAAATTCTTAGGGATTTTTAAGCACATAAGTCCTCAAATTCCTTGATCCCCATTGCTGAGTTAATTTTGCCAATGACTTTGATTAT
>JBCDDV010000435.1:0-3712 GCA_039180145.1 Cyanobacteria bacterium P01_G01_bin.49
ACTTCCTAGGACAGCAACCGACGCTTCTTGTACAGTAAAGTCTTCTCCTGTTAATCCGCAAACAGATACTTCAAAACGTTCTTCAGGACAATTCAGTTCCATTAAAGCTGCTAAAATACTCCGCCGCACTAACCAGTTATCATCTTGATGAAATAGCAAGCATAAATGAGGTGCGGCTGCTTCACCAAATAATGATAAAGAATTAGAAGCTTCTGCTCTAACATTAGGATCTTTATCAAGTTTCATCATTTCCAATAAAGCCGCGAAAGAATCTGCGGTTCGCTTTTTTCCTAATCCCATCGCAACAAAAGAACGAACTAGAAATTCTGGATCTTGCTTTTTTGTTAATAAGATAGGAACCGCAACGTCTGATTCGTAATTGCCTAATTCAGTAATCGCTTTGAGTCGTTGTTGAGGATCAGAATTACCTAGATTATCTTTGATTTGGCTAATATCCATAAATGTGAACAGTCTTTAAGATCGGCTTGACTAGGTTTATTAATTTGGGGATGATTCAATAATGATCTTAACATGGGGTGTTCAAAGTTTTTCTCAATCTTGTGAAAATTCAGAGGATTAGGTTTTACATTTTCCTCATGTTTAAATTAGTTAGTTTCTAACCCTCTCTATCTTACTTGACTTTAATTTTCACCCCAGATTTATTAATTTTCAAAGGCTTAGATAATGCAATTAACAGAACGCGCCAAACAATTAATTCCTCACGCTAGAATTGTCAGTTTTTCAACTTGGAAAAATTCTCATGCCGAGACAATTATTGCTATTTTCCAAAAAGCGGACGATGAAGGTCGTTATTTAACCGATCAAGATGTTGCAACGCTCAAAAACTTGTCGCCTCATCTAGCATCTTCTCTTAATCAAGCTCAAATTTTAAGGGATAAAGCAGCCGATATTATCGCTCAAGCTCGACACCAAGTTATCGAAAAATTCCCTGAAATTACTGAGCCTGATGGTGGTCTTTATCCTCCTCCAAGAGCAGAAGCTTGTTGGCGAGATTTTTGGCATTTTTTACGTTGCATTACTTATGGAATTGCCGGAGAAAATGAACAATTTACTAGCCAAAAAGGATTAGAAAATATGGAACTTCTCTATCAAGAATTACAAGTTCCATTAGCGGCGATGCTCTGGGGATTAGAAAGGCTAAAAATCAGTGGGTTACAATTATTTAGTTCTGAAGAACAGACCCAATTAAGTCCTTATTTCGATCACTTAATTCAGGCACTACAACAGTTTCAATCTGCCTGAGTCAATATTAAGGGAGTTTCTATCTGAAGGAAATTTAGAGAACATAGAGAAAACTGAGACGGCTCTCTCTTACAGAAGACCCTTGCAACTTGAATTAAGGTCGGTCAACTACTGTTTGTTACAATTCTTCATGAAACGAGTCCAGAGACTATTGTATATATGAGGACGGAATGAAACTTTATTTTTTTTCGTTTCATTCTACTGACAGAATTTAGCAGTTATGTTGAGTGAGACGTAACGAAGTTGAGGATTTTAGAAAATTCTTACCTGACCCTGCGCCTCAAGCAACTTAGCGAATCTAACCATTTATAGACAAGCGGTTCTAATCTTAATCGCCCAATTTTATATTTTTTATTATTCAATGGGTGAATAGGGTTAATTTTGTTAAATTTTGTCAGAAAAATAACTCGGAATTTTGCCAAAAATCTTGATACTAAATTATTAAGGAGAGTTTTAAATGACTTTTGGCCCTGCCTCTCAACTCGGTGTTGGTCTGTTTGAAGATACTGCTCCCATAGAAATGATTCCAGGACGCTCAACAGAAGAAGCAGAAAGCGTCATCCGTGCGATTTATCGACAAATTTTGGGTAATGCCTACGTCATGGAAAGTGAGCGACTTTCCGTTCCCGAATCCCAATTCAAACGAGGAGAATTAAGCGTTCGTGAATTTGTCCGAGCCATTGGTAAATCGGATCTTTACCGTTCTCGCTTTTTTGAAACGTCTCCCCGATATCGTTATACAGAACTCAATTTTAAGCATTTTCTGGGTCGTACCCCTGATGGACTCGAAGAAATGAGAACCCACAGCACCATTTTAGACCAAGAAGGATTTGAAGCAGACATTGATTCTTATCTTGATAGCGACGAGTATCAAAATGCTTATGGAGAACATATTGTTCCCTACTATCGTGGCTATAAAACCCAACCCGGTCAAACAATGGTTGGATTTACTCATATGTTTGCTATGTTACGGGGAGCCTCTAGTAGTGACCTCAAAGGCAATGTGTCAGGAACAGAACCCGTCCTCAACAAATTTGTCATTCAACAAACCCCCATCGCCGTTGTCCCACCGTCTGGGGGAGCCGTTGGTGATACTTGGGCATTCCAAGATACTCCTGTGGGTGCGCGTTTCCGTCAAGGATCTGGTGCAACTGAGGAAGGAAAGGTTTACCGGATCGAAGTGACAGCATACAGTTCCCCTGGCAAAGTTAATCGTGTGTCTAAATTCCGACGGAGTAACCAAGTTTATTTAGTTCCTTTTAGCCGACTTTCTCAAGAGTACCAACGCATCCATAAGCAAGGTGGCGTAATTGCTAGTATTACTCCTGTGAGCTAGGAATTAAACGAGTTGGGACATATCTGGGTATGCTTCTAGACCAAACACCATTGAAATAAAAATTCCCAGAAAACTTACCCCGTTGAATATTAAGGAGAACTTAAGGGATGAGTATTGTTTTAGACGCACCCATAGAACTTCGCACAAGAAATAGTCTTGATGAAATTGGCAATGTCATTCGTGCCGTTTACAAACAAGTTTGGGGAAACCCTCATGTTATGGAAAGTGAGCGACTAGTTACGGCAGAATCTCAGTTGTGTAATGGCAGTATTACTGTCAGAGAGTTTGTCCGTACTGCGGCAAAATCAGCTTTTTATCGCGATCGCTATTTTGAATCCTGCGCTCCCTATCGCTTTGTTGAATTAAACTTTAAGCATTTGTTAGGTCGTGCGCCGTCAGATCAAGCTGAACTCTCTAAGCACATTTGTCTGTGTATTGAGCAAGGCTATGAAGCAGAAATTGACTCCTATATCGATAGTGACGAGTATCAGCTAAAATTTGGCGAAAATATCGTTCCTTACTATCAGGGAGCTAGCAGTCAAGTGGGACAGAAACAAGTGGGTTACAATCGCACCCTGACCTTATATCAAGGATATGCAGGAGTTGATAGTGCCTTTAGTGCTTCCCGTTTAGTTGAAACTGTGGCGGCTAACATTGGTAACAAAATTGTTTTACCGAGTACCGGAAGTGGTCGCGGTGCTTACAAAGATGCGACGGAGAAAACCTTCAAAATCTTGGTAAAAGGAGCCAAATTTGATAGTCCCCGACGGTTTAGTAACACTGAGTATCTTGTCTCTGGTGCTAATATGACACCTCAAATCCAACGTATTCATCGTGCGGGTGGCAAAATTGTCAGTATTACAGAGGTGGTTTAAAGTATCTCTTTGAAGAAGTAAGGGAATAAGGAGAAAACGAAACTCTCCTCCCTTATTTTTTGGGCTTGGCTTTCAGGGTTTTCTGCTATTTTGTCAGCCTAGAAAATGGTACAATATTTAAGATGATCTCAGTGAAATCTGTTCAGTTTTGCTACGATAAGCAATGACGGTAAAAAATTGAGTATCTCCTACTTTTCCTGACTTAATAATAGAGTAAATTAATTATTTACTCTATTTC
>JBCDDV010000436.1:0-3711 GCA_039180145.1 Cyanobacteria bacterium P01_G01_bin.49
CTCTTTTTCTCTTTTTCACGATGAAATTATCTCAACGAGGAATAGAATTACAGCATCTTGAATACTTCATTACAGTTGTTGAAGAACGCAACTTTAGTCGAGCAGCAGAGCGACTATATATTCCACAACCTCATTTGAGCAATAAAATTAAAGCTTTAGAAACAAAAGTCGGGGTTCAGTTATTGAACCGCAAAAAACGTCCCCTAACGTTGACAGAAGCGGGACAGGTATTTCTGACAGAAGCTTATTCAATATTGGTTCAATTAGAGAAGACAATACAGTTAACCCAAAAAATAGGTCGGGGTGAAATCGGCTGTTTGAATATCGGGTTTACTAGTTCTACTGTTAATAGTGTTCTCCCAGATTTTTTGAACGCATTCCGTGCTGATTTTCCTGAAGTCCTATTAAATTGCCGACAGATGGCAGGCGATCGCCAAATTCAAGAATTACAAGAAGGTCAAATTGATGTTGGTTTTTTTCATCCTAATCATCAAGCTATCAGTAACAAAGATCTAGATTTTTGGACAATCATGTCTGAACCACTGATTGTTGTTTTGCCAGAAAATCACCCTTTGAAAACCGAATCAAAAATTCCTTTACAAATACTTGTCAGAGAAAATTTTGTGCTTCCGACTTACCAATCTTTTTCTAGCTTATCTGAACAAATTTACTTTATATTTAATCAAGCTGAATTTGAGCCGAAAATAATTCAAG
This sequence comes from Cyanobacteria bacterium P01_G01_bin.49, assembly GCA_039180145.1. Classification (GTDB taxonomy): domain Bacteria; phylum Cyanobacteriota; class Cyanobacteriia; order Cyanobacteriales; family Microcystaceae; genus JBCDDV01. The sequence goes on from JBCDDV010000436.1 coordinate 715, forward strand.
AAGCAACGAATATGGTGACGATTTTAGGATTAGTTGCCGGAGGAATCGGCATTAGTTTACTTCCCTATAATGTCCTAAACCTTCAGCGCAAAGGGGTTATTTATCGTGAAATTGAAGGATTGGCATCGATGATTCCCACCAATATGGTTTGGCAACGGTATAACTCATCAACTATTTTAGAGAAATTTCGAGAAATTGTAAAAGCCATAGCTCAAAAGTATTAAAGTATCAAATTAGAACATAGATAAACTTCCCTTAAATATTAGACAGCCTTTAACCTAATTTTAACCTGAGTTCGGTATCAGAAAATCTAGTAGAAAGTCGGGAACAGGGGAGAAGTGAAGAGGTAAGGGAGGGGATGTGAGGAGAGGGAGAGGAGGAAGTAATGGAATTAGGGGAAGACAATGAACAATGAACAATCAACAGAACTCCCCAATTCCTTAAACCGAACTGAGGTTAATTTTACTTCTGTATCAACCAGCTATGAGTACAATAGAGGGGAGTGCAGAACAGGTAACAACATGAGTAAAAACAAGGATTCTCATCCCACTGAATTTATGCGGACTCCTCCTTGGGGAACAGTAACCATGTTAGAAGAAGGTCCCCGTTATCGGATTAATCGTATTGAGGTAAAACCAGGTCAACATATTAGTACCCAAATGCACTATCATCGCAGCGAACATTGGATTGTAGTATCAGGAACAGCTAGAGTAATTTTTGATGGACAAGAACATCTTCTGCGCCAAAAAGAATCTACTTATGTTCCCATGAATACCCGTCATCGTGTTGAAAATCCTGGAGTTATCCCTTTAGTCATGATCGAGGTACAAAATGGGGAATATTTAGGAGACGATGATATTATTCGTTTTTCCGATGGAGAAAGCAAGGGCGAAGAAGATAAAGTAACCAGTTAATCATTTAATCTCCATTTCAACTAAGGATTGTTAAGTTAAAAAAGAAACCAGCCAATCTTGCCCCTGTTTTATTCTCAATCAAACCGACAAATTTAGATATCTCATCGCTTTTTTACTTGATTACCCAAATTGTAATGCTTTTCCCCTAACTTCTGTGTTCAATTTACCTCGTTCATAAACAATTTTTCCACCAACAATTGTCACAATTGGCCATCCAGTTAAATCCCAACCCTCAAAAGGACTCCAACCACATTTTGTTTGCAAGTCTTTTCGCACCACCGGATGATAATTATTTAAATCAACTAACACTAAGTCTGCGTCGTATCCAGGTTGAATAATTCCTTTATTGGGAATTTGATACGCTTTTGCTGGAGCAGTAGACATCCAATTCGATACTTGAGCAATAGTACATTTTCCAGCCATTGCTTGAGTCAACATTAATGGCAAAGAGGTTTCTACCCCAGGCATTCCTGAAGGGGAACTAGGATAACCTTTGGCTTTTTCTTCTAAAGTATGAGGAGCATGATCGGTTGCGATAAAATCAATCACGCCATCTAATAAAGCTTGCCAAAGAATTTGATTATTTTCAGGGGATCTTAAAGGTGGGTTCATCTGTGCGAGGGTGCCAATTTTTTCGTAAGCATCTGTATTTAATAACAAATGTTGAGGCGTTACTTCTGCTGTTACCCAAGTTGGTTTTTCTTGCCGTAAAAACTCTGCTTCTATCCCTGTTGAAAGATGGAGAATGTGCAAACGTCGTTGATATTTTTTTGAGAGTTTTAGGGCTAATTTTGTGGCATTAAGAGCAGCAATTTCGTCTTGTATTTCAGAATGAATGGCCGGATTTGTCATTCCGGAAAATTCTTGACGGCGTTGTTTAATTCTATTTTGATCTTCTGCATGAACCGCAATTAAACGACTTCCCTTGGCAAAAATTGGCTCTAATTCCTCTTCTTGACTAACCAATAATGCTCCATGAGATGACCCCATGAAAATTTTAATGCCACAGCTAGGATTAGCTGTTAATAAGTCGGGTAAATTATCAGGGGTTGCACCGATAAAAAAACCATAATTCACCAAACATTTCTGGTCAGCCAACTGTAATTTGTGATCTAATGCTGCTTGAGTAATCGTTAGAGGGCGCGTATTGGGCATTTCTAAGAACGAAGTGACTCCCCCTTTAGCACAAGCACAAGTTGCCGTAAACAAGTCTTCTTTGTATTCTAATCCTGGTTCTCGAAAATGCACTTGCGGGTCAATTACCCCAGGCAACAAAGTAAGTCCCGTAGCGTCTATGATATTACTAGAATTGGTTTCTGAAATTTCCGAAGCAATTTCGCTGATTTTACCTTGTTCAATCAGTACATCTCCTAACAAAAACTCACCCTCTGTTAAAAGAATACGAGCATGACGAATCAATAGTTGTGTCATTTGAGGATCAATCCTCCTAAAATAAAGACAAGACTATCTTAATCTTCTCATTGACCGAGATTTCGCTAAACTGGAAATCAAATATTTATTGCCTTAATTTTCCGATTTATTGACTCGTCTAACTCCCACATTATCCACTTCCATGACTCGAATCTTGAAACAAAATACTAATAAAGACCCTAAACCTTCTAAAGAGAATCCCTGGATTGAACTGGCCCAAACCGTTGCAACTGCGGTCATTCTTGCGTTTGGAATTCGGACATTTGTTGCTGAGGCTCGTTACATTCCTTCATCTTCGATGGAACCAACTTTAGAAATTAACGATCGCCTGATTATTGAAAAATTAAGCTATCACTTCCGAGAACCAGTGCGGGGAGATGTGGTTGTTTTTAACCCAACCGAAGCATTAGAGGCCCAAGATTTTCATGATGCATTTATTAAACGCATTATTGGATTGCCAGGGGAAAAGATTGAAGTGAAAAATGGCAAAGTTTATATCGATGGTGATGAAATTGCTGAAAAATACATTGCTGAGAATCCTGAATATGACTACGGCCCTGTTGTTGTTCCCCAAGAGGAATATTTAGTCTTAGGAGATAATCGCAATAATAGCTATGATTCCCATTATTGGGGCTTTGTTCCAAAAGATAAA
>JBCDDV010000437.1:0-3686 GCA_039180145.1 Cyanobacteria bacterium P01_G01_bin.49
CCAGTTTTGACTTTATGTCAATGTATTCTATACTCACCTTTTTTTTCAAAAATAGTATCTATCCTAAGTCAGATTATCAAAAAACACTTATTCGTAAATCTTCTTTTAGGCATACTTCTCAAGATACCATTTAACAAATCAGTCCCTTAATCCGATAGAATGCCCTCAGTCAAAGTGTTTATACTGAAACCCCTAGAATTGATTTGCTACGATCAATACAGTAATCTTTGATTCGGTGTCGAGAGGAAGTCACTCTGTGAAGTCCTGATTTAGAGGATATTTCAAGACTTATTATCCCATCAAATCACCGACTAATTTAAAGTAGGTTGGCAAAATTGATGAATATCTCTAATTACTTGTACCCAGCCATCAGAAACAGAAGCTAAAAGGCGATCGCCTTTTTCTTTGGTAGCAGCCGTTGCATCACCCATCACACCACTTTGGGTTAATTCTTTGGTTAACCACGCAAAGGGTAATTTTCCTTCCATACTCAGCAAACTATTTTTGGGTAACCCTTGAGGGTATTCTTTGACTGCTTGGGACATTTTTACTTGATTGGGTAGCAAAGAAAGCATAATGCTAGTTTCTGCATCTCCTGCATGAATTCCGTATTCTAATTCTTGTGGGGTTAATAAGTCTTTGGCAATATTAGGAACTCGCCAAGTGAATAGAGGAAATACAGAAAAGTCTTGATATTCTTGATGAAGATCCCTAGCCGCAATTTCCATAATTTGGGGTTGTCCCCCGTGAGAATTCATTAACACCAGTTTACGAAAGCCTGAACGATAGAGACTTAAGGCGACTTCTTTAATTACTGATAATAAAGTGGTGGCATTGAGGGTAATTGTGCCAGAAAAATGCCAATGCTCATTGGATTTGCCATAATAGAGGCAAGGTAAGGCATAAGCTGGCGTTTCTGTTTCTAATTTTTCTAAAGCTTTCCCTAAGACACCCATACTAATGGCTGCATCAACGATTAGGGGTAAATGAGGGCCATGTTGTTCGATTGCACCCACAGGCTGCACAATAACGACATTTTCCTTATCAGGCATTGATTGGATCTCAGTCCAAGTCAGATAGGGAAAAAATCGCTGAGGAGGGATAAAACTGTGAAGCATCAGTTTAGTCAAAGATCATTTAGGAAGAAATTTCAACTGGCAAAAGCATTCTGATAATAGTTCCTTTGCCAACTTGAGACGTCACTTCAATTTTACCGCCACATTGTTCAATTAGATGTCGAACAACCCCTAAACCTAGTCCAATACCTTCTGTCACGTCTGGAAGGGTATTTCGTCCCCGATAAAAACAGTTGAAAATCTTCGGTAGATCACTCCTTTCGATGCCGATGCCTGTATCACTGACAGATAATTCTACTCCTTGAGACTTGAGATAGGCTTGGACAGATACCCGACCATTGGCTTTGGTAAATTTGAGGCTGTTGTGAATTAAATTATGGATAATGTACTTTAACCAATGTTCAGGACAAGCAACGGGAGAAAACCCTTGTGGAATTGTGTAGCCAAGGATAATTCCTTTTTCCTCAGCCAATGCTTGATAAGTGCTAACAATTCTAGGAACAACTTCTTCAAGTTTAACCTTGAGATTGGCTTGTTCAATCGGTTGATTAAGCTGTACTAATTCTTGTAACCCACTAACTAAGAAATTTTGGCGATCGCATTCTCCTTTGAGTAAGTCTAGGTAGCGTTGACGTGGTTCTTTTTTATGTTGTTTTGATTCTAATAAGCGCAAGGCTGTTTTCATATTAGTTAAGGGAGTGCTAAGCTGTCGTATTAAAGTTTCTAGGAAGTCGTCTCCTAAGTCCAAAAAATTAACAGAATTTAGGGTTTTACTCTCTTCTAAAATAGATTCAGTTTCAGCTAAATGTTGATGCAATAATTGAGTTAATAGGGTCGAATCAATTGAGGTAGGAAAGGGAAACGGCAAAACTGAGTTTTCTAAAAGTTCAGTCGGGGTAGTCTCTGTAATGGCGATCGCACGTTTAGTTGCTGTTAGAATTGCTTGAATAACTGTATCATCAAAACTATAAACCAGTTTAAATAAAGAGGATTCTAATCTTTCTGGTGAGGAGTCTTCTCTTAATGAAATTTGTTCTTGTACTAAGATGAGGCTACAGAGTTGGGGAGAAAGAATTAAGCAAAAATATTCTTTTTTTAGCTGAGAATTTGCTTCTAAAATCAGGGGAGTTATTTGATTTTTTGACGAATGGCTTCCACTAAGGTTGCAACTATAAACTTGTTTAGCCAGCCCTTTTTGCTGATAAGATTCTATGGTACTCCACCATCGTGAATGGACTGGCAATTTCGCCCAAATTGTTGCCTCTATCTGCTGGTTAAGTAAAAATTGTATTAAATTATCTACCCATCCTTTGAAGGTATGGCCTTTTACGGTAAAAGAAGGAGGAGAGTGAGGAAGAGTTTGGGTCAATTGGTACAGTGATAGTTCTGGTGTAATTGGAGAATTCATCGGCTTAGGATTACTCTTTTGTTATGCTCTAAGATTAGCTGATTTTTCTCTGATAATTCTATGGTAAATCGAATATATTAACAATTTTCATGATTGGTCATTTCATTTATCATTTAGCATTTGCGGTGCGACCCAAGCGTCTTTGTAAGACGCATTGGAACGCGCACCAAGAAGTCATTCGTTTGGAAGTAGGCTTGAGTCCTCTCCCAAACTTCTTATTTTGTATTTAAGAACTCTGAGGAAGATTAAATGAGTCGTCATCATTGGGGGATTCTCGCGTTGAGTTATGTCGGAGGATTATTATTAACTGGAATTTTTGGTTTCCCTAACCCTCATCCTTCCTGGCAACAATGGAGTCTGGTGATTTTGATCATTGGGTTATTGACTGGTGGCTTTTTTATTTTACTGAGAAATCGCTGGCGTAGATGTCCACGCAGTCAATTTTGGATAGGTGTTTTTTTAATTGCTTTATGGGGAGTTATTTATTTTCAATGGCGTGTCCCTCAACCTCTTTTGAATGATATCAGTCAACAATTTAAAGAAGATTTTCGCCCTCAACAAGTTGAACTTTTGGGTAAAGTTTTATCGGAACCTCGTATTACTAATAGCCAACGTCATAAGCTTTGGCTGAAAGCTCAAAAACTGAAGCTTATTAATAAGCAAGACTCAGATCAATCAGTGACAGGCAAAGTTTATGTAACCATTCCCTTGACTAAAAATCAGACAATTTATCCTGGTCAAATAGTTATTATTAAAGGACTCCTTTATCAACCGCGATCGCCTAAAAATCCAGGGGAATTTGATTTTAAAACCTATTTGGCCAAAGAAGGAGCATTTTCAGGGTTAAAAGGAGAAAAAATTATCTTTAAAGGGTCAAAACCTGTCTGGGGATGGACACAATTGAGACACAGAATTATTGAGACTTTTACCAATGGGTTAGGCGACAAAAAAGGTTTAGTTATTAGTTCTATGATCTTAGGTAGACGTGCAGTCGATTTACCCCCAGATATTCGAGATCTATTTATTAAGTTAGGATTAGCTCACGTTTTGGCTGCATCGGGATTTCATGTCGCATTATTATTAGGTATTGTATTTTGGTTAACTCGCTCTTTGTCCCCACCGAGAAAGTTGATATTAGGAGCTATTATTTTAAGTTTTTATACAGGATTGACTGGTTTGCAGCCCTCTATTTTGAGAGCGGC
>JBCDDV010000438.1:0-3680 GCA_039180145.1 Cyanobacteria bacterium P01_G01_bin.49
ATTAGATGATTCTAAGGCAATTCTTAATGGAGAGCCTCGACCAACATCTCCTTCTGTGCTTGCCGTACTAGCAGGTAATCCCCCTGAAGGGACTAATGTATGTAAGCTTAAGTATTCCGCATTAATCAAAGCTATATATGATAAGTGTTTTCCTGATGGTATAAGCTATATCTCTACATCCAACATCATTGGATGGGCTGGTGAAGAGATTTCACGTTCAGATGACATGATTACTTATCGTTGGCTTAGTACTGGAGTTTAGACTAACTTGCAAAAATCATACCGTACAGTCTAGTCTAGTCAGTAGAGGGGTTACGGGGGGTGAACAGTGAAGAGATAATAAGGTAAAATTAGTGAATAATCAAAAACATTGAATCAATCTGCTCTAAAACTCCGTCCTCGCGCGTTCCCTAGGTCGGGGAACCCGACCGGGGTCGCTCGTCAATTTCAGAAAGGAAGTCTATCAACTGTTAGGCCCTGCCAAAGATAGCACTTTTGAATTAATGGACGCAGTTCTAATTACCAGAAATATCTATTCTTTTGCCGAATTATCCCTCTCACCAGTGTTCCGCCGAAAGTGGCCAAGTTTGTATGAGGCAATGGATGATTGTCGCCCAAAAGCTCACAAATTAATGAGACGTTATATTGCCGAAATCCCTACATCAACATCTCAAAAGAGAATTATCCTAGCAGGAGATCATACCCCTTGGCCTCGAACAGAAGCACCAACACTCAAAGATAGAACTTATGAACATGGGGCGAAAGTTATTTCAGGCAAACCAATTACTTTGGGACATGGTTACAGCACATTAGCTTGGATTCCCGAAGAACAAGGAAGTTGGGCATTACCATTGAGACATGATTTAATTACATCGCATCAAACGCCTATAATTAAAGCCATTTGGCAACTCAAGCAAGTATGCCGACAGATTAAAGAAAGACCGATTACATTATGGGATAGTGAATATGGGTGTGCAAAGTTTGTTAAAATGACAAAGGGAATAAATGCTGAGTTTTTAATGCGTTTAAGTCCGAATCGTTGTGTTTATGCAGAACCTCCCAAATATCAAGGGAAAGGAAGACCGAGAAAACATGGTCAAAAAATGAAATTGTCTGCTCCCACAACTTGGGGCATTCCTGTTGAATCAGTAGAAATTGATGACCCAACTTGGGGAATAGTAGAAATCACGAGATGGAGTAAATTTCATTTCTATCAATGGGCATCCCAACCGATGGAAATTGTTCTCATTCAACGGAAAGGTAAAGGACTGTCTAAAAAAGCAGCTAAACCGATGTGGTTGGCATGGATTGGAGAAGAAATACTTTCTTTAAAATGGGTTTGGGAATTATATTTGAGACGCTTCGCCATTGAACACTGGAATCGTTTTGTTAAACAAAGATTGCATTGGACTAAGGCTAAACTGGGAACCACAGAAAAAGGTCAGCGATGGAGTCATTTAATGCCCATTTTAACGTGGCAATTATGGTTGGCCCGTGACATAATAGAAGATAATCCGCTCCCTTGGCAGAAACCTCAAGCAAGGGAGAAGTTAACTCCAGGAAGAGTGGCACAAAGCTTTTCAGGACTTTTAGCCTTGATAGGCACACCAGCCAAACCGCCAAAACCCCGTGGAAAGTCTCCAGGTTGGGAGACGGGTAAAAAAAGGAATAAAAGACCCCATTATCCTACGGTTAAGAAGACAGTAACTCGACAAAAAAAAGCCAAGAACAAGGCTGCTTAAACTTTTTAATCAATATGTTAGTATTATTTTTAGCTTTTCTGACAGGCTAAATCATATTTTTATGGGTTCAAATAGTCATACTAGACCGTACAGTATGACTATTTAGTCTAAACTCCAGTTCTAACTCAATTTTGCTTATATTTAAGATGCGTTTGCCCTGTCGCCAACAGTATCCGCGAACCAGAGATCCGTGAAAAGTCAGCTAGTAGAAAGATTTCTTGAGATTCTTATAACTTAATAAAGTTTATCCAACTTACGACAGAGCAATAATATTGTAAATTAAAGGCTAGTTGTAGGAATAGTTTATCCGTTGGCATGAAAAAGAATGTGAATCCTACTTCAGAATTAAATACCACCGTCGGAGTCATATTTCATTCAGCCGATGGGACCATTCAAAGCTGCAATGCCGATGTAGAAACACTCTTGGGTTACACTATCGAGCAACTGATTGGTACTTCTGCTTTCGATCCACCTTGGCAAACAATTCATGAGGATGGTTCTATATTTTTGCCAGAAACCTATCCTGCCATCTTTTCGTTAAGAACGGGTCGAATTTGTTCTGATGTTGTCATGGGTTTCTATAAGCCTAGTGGTGAGTTGGTGTGGTTATTAATCGACACCTTACCGCTATTTAAAGCAGATAATACTCAGGCTTATGGAGTAGAAGTAACTTTTAGAGACATTACCCAGGATATAAAAGCGCAAATTACACGCCAGAGTTCATCACCAAGAGCATCCCCAACCCAAGTTAAAAGGCTACTGACCGATTTTCTGCCAGGAATAATTTATGTCTTCGATGTCATCGCTGGACACAACACCTATATCAACGACCAAACTTACGATTTATTGGGTTACACCGTACCAGAAATATCCCAGTTGGGAGACAACTTTGTCATTGAGGTGATGCACCCCGAAGATTTGGCTCGCTTTCCCGCTCACATCGAAAGACTTCGCAATTGCCAAGAGGGGAAAGTATACGATTTTGAATATCGAATGCGCCACAAAGACGGTGAATGGCGGTGGTTTAACAGTCAAGACAGAGTACACACTCGTCTCCCCGACGGTTCGATTCATCAGATATTAGGCGTTGCTCAAGAGATTAATAATCGCAAGCAAATTGAAGAACATCTCAGTCAGAGTGAAGAACGGTTAAAGTTGGCTACCGTTGCTTGTAGTTTGGGGATGTGGTATTGGGATTTAACTACCAACTGTTTGGAATGGACAGAACAGTGTAAAGCTCTATTTGGGTTAACTCCTGATACCAAAATGAGCTATGAAGTATTTCTTAATGCACTTCATCCCGAAGATCGAGAACGTACCCACGCATCAGTACAACAAGCGTTAGAGACGAAAACTGAATACAACATTGAATATCGCTCTGTGTGGTCTGATGGTAGCGTTCATTGGATTCTTGCTCAAGGTAAAGGGTTTTACAACCCAGAAGGCTTACCCGTAAGGATGATAGGAATTGCTCAAGATATTACCGAGCGAATCCACAATCAAAAAGCCTTAAAACAAAGAGAAGAAGAACTGAGACTGATTACCGAAGCGATTCCTCAGCAAATTTGGACGGCATTACCCAACGGTGAAACGGACTATTTTAATCAACGCTGGCAGGATTATACAGGATTAACTGTAGAACAGGCTAACGATCGCGGTTGGGAATATATGATTCATCCCGATGATTTGGCAGATGTCAATGAAATGTGGCATCGCTGTCTGACAAAAGGTTGTAACTATAATCTAGAAACCAGATTACGTCGAGTAGACGGTGAATTTGAGTGGTTTTTAGTAAGAGCCAGACCTTTACGCAATCAGCAAGAAGAGATTGTTAAATGGTACGGCACGAATACTAATATCAACCAAATTAAGGAATTAGAAGCCCAACTACAGCAACAAACTGAAGATTTAATTCAAGCCAACCAGCTAAAGGATGAA
>JBCDDV010000439.1:0-3675 GCA_039180145.1 Cyanobacteria bacterium P01_G01_bin.49
CATCTCAAATACTTTGACTCTTACAATCTTGCTGATTCTTTACCAAATTTAACCCGCAGAAGTTCCCACGCGCTTAAATACCTGACAAAAAACATAACACAAGAAACTTGAAATTTTTCCCTAAAGCTTTGGAATTTATTTTCCCTAAAAACTTTAACCACAAAATTGATTGGAGGGGTTAGGTTATAACGTAAATAACCCAAAAATAATAATTGTTTTTCCAAAGAAGAGGTTAAGGTTTTTGACTGTCTTTGAAAACTCCCTGATGCTAAACGAATTGTTCTTTTATAAAGTTGTGACCAAGAAGATCTAGCTGGATGGGAAACACAGACTTGTTCGCTATAAATTTGTTCGTATCCTTGTTGATAAACCCGACTTCCCCACTCTAGATCTCCATTAGATTTAAGACTGGCATCAAATAACCCAACTTGATCGAAAACCTTGTAGTAAGTAAACAGATTGGCAGTTGCTGCACCGTGATACTCAGATAGTAACTTTTCTTGAGGAAAAGCAGTCACACTTTCGTACAATTCCACAGGAGTAGGTTGGCTAGAATCTTTGAAAAATAGTTCAATTTTTCCAGCCACTAACCCACAATTGGGATGAGATAATAGGATATTAATCCCCTTTTCTAACCAATCAGAACTGGGAATACAATCTGCATCAGTAAAGGCAATTATTTCCCCTTTTGCTAAGGACAAACCCTGATTTCTAGCGGCATAAGAACCTGGTATTGCTTCATAACTATAATGAGCTTGGGAAAACTGAGAAACCACTGTTTTGATAGTTTGTTCTTCATCAGAAGCATTATCAATCACAATAATTTCATAGCGATCTTTCGGGAATGATTGGTCTCGTAACGCTGTTAGACATTTTTGGAGTCTTTCAGCATCATTGTAGACAGGAATAATCACCGAGACAAAAGGAACAGCATTCATCGAACATAAACCGATTACTTAGTAGCAGAGGTAGATTTTTTCTTGGCTTTAGTCACAAAATCCTCATGGTAAGATCGCTCTGTATTCACTTTCCAGAGATTATGGTTTGCTCCCATAATGTTTTCTGCTGCGAACAATGCCGATAACATGGAATGGTCTTGGTTATTATAGCGGTGCATTCCATTGCGTCCTACGGATTGTAAATTCTCAAAAGTATCCACATAAGCTTGAATAACCTTCAAATTTTGCTGATATTCACCATCATATACAGGATAAGCTTTTTTTTGTCGAATGACTGTCCCATCTTCGACTTTATTGATGTCATCCACTAAACCAAGATTGACAATTTCTTGACTGGCAAGTTTAATCAAATCTGCATTGTCCATTTCCCATAAATCATCTCCCTCACTACAAAAGTATTCCATGCCTAAACAGGTCTTTTGAGTGTCGGGAACCATTTTGGGACTCCAGTTTTTGAAGTTCTGAATACGTCCCACTTTAAATTCTGGACTGTGAATATAAATCCAATTATCAGGAAAGAGGTGTTCTTGGTTGATAACAATAGGAACAATCAGAAAATCTCGATATTTCAATCCATCAGCAGCTTTCAGGACATTTTCGGGAGGTAAAGGGTCTAGACGGTGCATTAATGCCGTAATTGGCAGGGTATTAATAAACTGCTCTCCCGTAAGTTCAAAGGTTTCATCGCCTTTTTTGGCAATAATACGGGTAATACGCTGTTCTTGCCGTTCTACTTTGATCACCTCTGTTTTCAATAACACAGGATTTCCCTGGGCCTCTAATTTTTCCTGAAACCGTTCCCACATCATCCCAGGGCCTAAAATGGGATAATCAAATTCTTTGATCATAGTTTTCGTATCATTACTGCCAAATAAGGCGTTAAGGGCTGCTTTTTTGAGGGATAAGCCCTTAATTCGTTGAGCCGCCCAATCTGCCCGAATTTGAGTGCAGGGGACTCCCCAAACTTTTTCGGTGTAGCTTTTGAAGAAAGTCCGATACAAACGTTCTCCAAAACGATTGGTTACCCATTGCTCAAAATTATCTTCTACGGGTAAAGGAGCTATTTTGACCTTGAGATAACTATAGATAATTAGTAAACTGCGTAAAATCCCCAAATTAGTGACTGCATTAAGAGGATCTAAAGGATAATTAAAAAATTTGCCTTGGTAAAAAATTCGAGACAGGCGAGGGACTTTAATAAACTCATCTGCTAATACTTCATACCAAAGGTGTTTAACTTGAGGCACTTTGGTAAAAAAGCGATGTCCTCCGATGTCAAAGCGATAATCTTTGTAGGTTTCAGTGCGGGAAATTCCGCCCACACGATCGCCTTTTTCTAAAACCACTGAATGTAGTCCATGTTTGGCTAACTGATAAGCGGCAGTGAGTCCGGCCGGGCCGCCTCCAATAACGACAGTTGAGGGATTTTTATCTTTGTGGTGAGTTTCGATGTGATTAAGAGTAGTTGCTTGCATGAGTAAGAAAGTTCTTGATAATTTTACTAAATTTTCAATGGTATTAAGCTTGCTGAGATAAAGTCGGGCGATCGCCTTTCAGTTTGTGTTTCACCGTTCCAATGGCAAAGGCCAACCCACTGTAGAAGTAATAAAGCCAATGCCAAGGAAGGGTTTGCAATGTAAAAAATAATCCTCTTTTTTTGTAAAAGAATTGATAAACCGGCCAATTCAAAACAATTAATCCGACAATGAGTAACCCGACTAACAGTAACAACGGCGGCCACCAAAAGCTTACCAAAGCACTCAGTAACAATAGGTAAATGAAAATGACACTCAGACGACTGGACCATTGTAAATTCAGGTCATTGACGAAGTTGCGATCGCGGTGAATCAATTCTGTCCAAGGTAAGGCACGATAGAAGAAATCTGCTCTTAAGAGTGAATATGGTGTCCAATGCTTGAGATGTTTGACATAGATATTTTTGCACAAACGAATTTGATATCCTGCCGCTTTCAAACGATAACCTAACTCGATATCTTCAATACAAGGACGACGGTAATTTTCGTCAAATCCTCCCATTTTCAGGAAAATATCTCGACGAATTGCCCCACAGGCTCCCCAAAAGGTTGAGGCTTCTTCTGAACCAATTTGATGATTGTAGTGATGGAATAAATTTTTATATTGAGAGAGAAAATTGGAGGCCCCTGGTTGATCGTCATAAGACCCGATCAAGGCTGCTACTTCTGTTTGCGTTTGAAAGACTTCGAGAACCTTCTCGATAGTATCAGGGTGAATGGTGACATCTGCATCAATAAAGAAGATAATATCTCCTGTTGCTGTCTTTGCTCCCCAATTTCTGGCAGATGCAGGCCCTTGGTTACTAGATTGACAGAGAACTTTTGTGCCAAATTCTTCAGCAACTTGGCTCGAACCATCCGTATCGCCATCAGAGACAACAATAATTTCAGTGGGGATGACTGAGGTGTTTTTCAAACTGGCAAGACAGCGACGAAATGCTACGCCACCGTTATATACAGGGATAACAATCGAGATTGATAAATCAGAGGGGGCAGAATTGATCATAGATCTTTTGTGTCGTTCTGATCGGTTTGATAAAAGTTTACATTATTAAACACAATTTCACATACATCTTTAGGCATAATTTTTCGCGTTTTCAGTAGATTTTACTAGATTAAAGGAATAAATGGGGGTTTAACAAGGATTTAAAGAAGATTCTAGACCACATAACTTTTCTCGA
>JBCDDV010000440.1:0-3657 GCA_039180145.1 Cyanobacteria bacterium P01_G01_bin.49
AAAAAGATAGGTTAAATTAAATTTGCGCTGCAAGTCTTTTAATAAGTTGAGAACTTGTGCTTGCACTGATACATCCAAAGCAGATACGGATTCATCACAGATTAAGAAACTAGGGTTTAATACTAATGCTCTAGCAATACAAATTCGTTGTCTTTGCCCTCCTGAAAATTCGTGGGGATAACGATTAAAGCAGTTTTTATCTAATCCTACCAATTCTAACCATTCTTCAACAATTTCTTTTCTTCTTTTTTTATTTTGTTGGGTTTTATGAATAATCATAGGTTCTACAATAGCTTGTCCGACTGTCAATCTCGGATTCAAAGAATTATAAGGATTTTGAAAAACAATTTGCATACTCTTGCGGATATTACGAAGAAACTTATTTCCCATAGAATTCCGAGAAATTGAGTAGCCGTTAAACTGAATATAGCCTTTTTTTTCGGGAATTAACCTTAAAATTGTTCTGGCTAGAGTCGATTTTCCACAGCCTGATTCCCCGACTAACCCCAATGTTTCTCCGGTATAGACTTCAAATGTTATATCGTTCACTGCTTTAAAAACATCTTTGTTTAACCCAAAAATACCAGGTTTCCCAAATTCAACGGTTAAGCTTTCGACTGATAGTAGAACACTTTTATCATTTACTTCTTTCAATAAATTTAATGTATCGTTTTTAACAATTTTTTGATCTTTATTATCAGTATCTTCTTTGTTTTTAAAATCAGCAATTGTCGGTAATCTATCTAATTTTATATGCAGAGGAGGACGACAGGCTAATAGTCCTTTTGTATAGGGATCTTGGGGACTATAAAGTATTTGTTGCTTATTCCCGTCTTCGACAATTTTTCCTTGATTCATCACTAATATTCTATCAGCAACTTCATTAATTACCCCCAAATCATGGGAAATAAAAATTAGCGACATTTCTTTTTCTTGACACAGGTTACGTAACAACTGCAAGATTCCTTTTTGTACTGTAACATCAAGAGATGTTGTCGGTTCATCAGCAATGAGAATTGTAGGATTACAAGAGATTGCCATGGCAATCATTACCCGTTGTAATTGTCCACCAGAGACTTCATGAGGATAACGTTTCAAATAGGCTTCTTTTTGTTGACTAATATAAGCTTTTACCTGCTCACCTGTGCCTTTTTCTATCTGATCTTGATCAATTTGACGTTTACTTAAATATTCTTCTTCTAACTGTTGATCACTTGCCAAAACCTTGACTTCTTGAAGCAGTGTAATTGCTTGAAGTTTTGCTTGTTCTGGGGTGATTTTTTGATGCAACTTAATCGCTTCAATTAATTGATATCCGATCGTATAAACGGGATTAAAAGAACTCATCGGTTCTTGAAAAATCATAGCAATTTCTTTACCACGATATTTTGTCCATTTTTGTTCTTTCAACTGACTTAATATGACAGGTTTATTTTGTTGAAGCGGATAAAATGTAATCGTTCCGGCAATTGTCTCAAGGTTTTGCAGTAACCCCATGATAGCGAGAGAAGTAACCGATTTTCCTGATCCTGATTCTCCAACAATACCTAAGATTTCGCCTCTGTGTAGTTCAAAGCTAATGCCATCAACAGCAACCTTAGATTTAGATTTCCCTGGAATAGGGAATTCAACGTGAAGATTAGAAACATCAAGAACAATATTATTCATAACGCTGATCTATTTAAGTTGAGGTAATTCTAACTTATTTTTCTCTAGTTTACTGTATCGAGATAGATGATTGATAGCATTATTGATATAATTCAGGGAAATTTTGTTAGTATAATGCTTCAATTTCTGATGCTTTGGTTGGAAGATCTTTGGTTAAAATTTCTGCTCCTTTTTTGGTTACCAAGACATCATCTTCAATACGAATTCCTCTAACATCTGAAAACTGTTCTAATTTTTGCCAATTGACATCATTATGATATTTTTCTCGAAAGTTTAAGTCTTCTAAAATAGCAGGAACTTGATAAAATCCTGGTTCAATCGTAACTACCATACCAGTACGAAGTGGACGATCTAATCTCAGATATCCTAACCCAAAGCGATCGCTTCTGGTTCTTCCCTCTTCATACCCTGCTAAGTCTCCTAAGTCTTCCATATCATGAACATCTAACCCTAATAAATGACCGATTCCATGAGGAAAAAAGAGCGCGTGAGCATCTTTTTCAACTAAGTCATTAACGTTGCCTTTCAGAATTCCTAAATCAACTAATCCTTCAACAATTATTTGGGCTGCTAATAAGTGAATATTTCGGTATTCTTTCCCTGGTTTAATCTTTTCGATACAGTGATCATGAGCAGCTAAAACAATATCATAAATATCTCGTTGAGTTGCAGAGAATTTACCGCTAACTGGCCAAGTTCTCGTGATATCTGATGCCCATCCCAAAGGGGTTTCTGCTCCAACATCGGCTAATAATAAATCACCCGCTTGTAAATAATGTTCGTATTTCTCATTGTGTAAAGTTTCTCCATGAGTCGTCACAATACTATTATAGGCACAAGTCATATTTTTACTAAGTATATAGCCTTCCATTGCACCTCTAATTTCTGCTTCAATTTTTGCAGTTTTAGTGGCTTTTATGCCAGTTTTATGAGCTTTAATAGAAACGTTTATTGCTTTTTTTATTTCTTCTAAAGCACTTTGATCATGAGTTAATCTTAAGAGAATAATTGCTTTAGCTAGGGTAATATCTATCGAGAAATTATTTAAGATAAGAGGACGTTTTAGAGTTTCATATTGTTGCTGATAAGTGTTAATATCTTGTACAGGAATAGTTGCTGCATCTTGAGTTTTTTGGACTAATTCTTTAAGGGGATAGGCATTATTTGCCCCAATTTGTATTGCAATATTATCTCTAGTTGGCATTTCTCCATGCCATAAAATACTATCAGGAGAAGGATTATCCATAAATAAATCTAGCTGACCATTTTCGAGGTAAATCGCTACGTTTTCTAAGGGTAAACCAGCAAAATAAAGGAAATGACTACTAGCACGAAACGGGTAATGATTAGCACGAAAATTACGTGATAAAGCTTTTCCTGACCACAAAATAGCAGGAATATCTATTAATTGGGCTAATTTTTGTCTACGTTCTTGTAACGTATTAATTAAAGGGTTATTCATATTTTTTCTGAGTGATCTGATCACTGATCAGTGATTGTTATTAATTATCTTTTTCTACATTGCCCGTTTGAAAGAGTCTTCCGATAATTTCTTCAACAGGAGGATCGGTAACATTGAGATCAATGACTTCTAACTCTGCTAAAAGTTTAGCAATTGTTGCCGTTAGTTTATTTTGCTGCACCAAAAATCGAATTTCTTGACCTTGAATACTCTCAATTTCTCCATAAGCGACTAATTTTTCAGCAGCGATAGGATGGGATAATTCAATTTTAACCTCTCGATAAGGGGCAAATCTTTCAACTAATTCTTCTAATTCTCCATCATAAATTAATTCTCCTTGATGAATTAATAAAACTCGTTTACATAATGCAGTAATATCAGCCATATAGTGACTGGTCAAAAGCATAGTTGCTTGATAGCGTTGATTATATTCTTTTAAAAAGTTTCTATATGGCTGATATTACTGCATTATGTAAACGAGTTTTATTAATTCATCAAGGAGAATTAATTTATGATGGAGAATTAGA
>JBCDDV010000441.1:0-3655 GCA_039180145.1 Cyanobacteria bacterium P01_G01_bin.49
AAAGGGGACAACCATGACAATTAGTCCCGTTACTAAAGGATGTTGACGACCCCAAGGATTATTCATTAAAAAAGCAATAATAATTCCACAATAAACTAATCCTAATAAGGGTAATCCAATCACTAATAAAGCAAATTTGCTATCTTTATCCATAAGAAACACTCCTTATTTTTGGATCGAGCCTGATTACTATCTATCATGACACAAATAAACTTTTGATAAAGTTATTTATTGAGAATCTTCAATGGTTTGTTGTCCCGTTGGAGAAGTTGTATAACCGAGAAAATCTTTGACAGCTTGAGAAGGAGGCTTTTTGTAAGTATAAAATAAGGTTCGCTTGTAAGGATAATTAGAGGCCTCAGGCGTTAACCCATCAATTGCTACTGTTCGCACAGTTTGTTGTTCCCCTACCTGAGTATAAGTCGCATAACTAATTACTTTAGTTCCCAACTGTCGTAAAATAGGGGTTGTAGCATCTCTTTCTAACGTTCTGATGTTAGGAGTATCACCGAAACTTTTTCCTTTTAGAACTAAATCTGCAAATGTCTGTCTTGTTCCACTCACAGGGGGACGATTAATCACATCAATAGTATCAGATGTGCCTCCTAACGCTGACCAATTAGTAATTTTACCTTCAAAAATATCAACCAGTTGGGCTTGGGTTAACCCTTTACGAAAAGGATTATCAATACCAACGACAATAGCGATCGCGTCTTGGCTAATGGGAATCGCTTCTAATCCCTGTTGCTGTTCTTGTGAGGTGAGAGGACGGGAAATCGCAGCAATATCAATACTTCCTGCTTGTAACGCTTGAATTCCATTATCTGTCCCTTTAGCATCAATCATCACCTGAGTTCCTGGAAATTGTTGTTCAAAGCGATTTTTCAAGGCTTGGTTAATCAATACCATACTGGTAGATCCATCAATTGTGATCTTGGTTCCTCTAGGAACGTTGGTTGGGGTAGCAATGCGTGTTGCCGAAGCAGGAGAAGGGGGAGGTGGTAACTGAGTATCAGAAGTCGCTGATTGATCTTGAGATGACGAAAAAGCTGTCGATTTTTCATCCCCTTTCCCTTGATCAGTAAACCACCAATAACCCCCCCCTACAATCCCTAGGGTAATGACAAGAGAAGCAACCATGATCAGAGATTCATTCTTTTGTGTCATGTTTTATCTATCCATGTCGCAATTTTTAGGGGTTTTGTCTCTATTTTAAGTCAAAGGAAACGGGGAACAGAGTTAAAGGATTGAGACTTTGCCTATGATTAATTATCAGCAGGAATTTTTCTGGAAAAACTTAGCAATTACAACGAAAATATCAATAATCTTGTGGCTATATAAAGAATATAAAAATATCAAAAAACCTTGACAATTTAGGACAATCTTAAGGTTTACAAATCAAAAATGTATAGTATCATTCAGAATAAGAGATAAATTTGCTTCAAGTGTGATGAAATGCAAAATTGTCCCTATCAAGAATTGAAGGAAAATAAATAACTTATGATTGCAACAGCATCCGCTTCCAACGGAACTCATATTCAAGGCGTTAAACCTGAATTACCCCCAATTAGCGGTTGGGAAGCAGAAATCACCTCAATTGTTCAACACAACGATCCTGTTTTTGCCCCTACATCTAATATCGATATTAACAACATTAAAGCGGGTTTTGCTTGCGCTCTTCATATGCACCAACCTACCATTCCCGCAGGTGCTAATGGTGAGTTAGTTAATAACCTCCAACATATGTTTGAAAATCAAGGTGTGGGAGATAACCACAACGCAGGGGTTTTTGCTTGGTGTTATAGTCGCATGGGTGATTTTATCCCCGAATTAGTCGCCAATGGCTGTAATCCTCGCATTATGTTGGACTACTCAGGAAACCTCTTCTGGGGACTTCAACAAATGGGAAGAGATGATATTCTCAACAATCTCAAGCGTCTTGCTTGTGATCCCCAATATCAGCCTTATGTAGAATGGTTGGGAACCATGTGGAGTCATGCAGTTGCCCCTTCTACTCCAATTCCTGACCTGAAACTGCAAATTCAGGCTTGGCAACATCATTTTGCTGCTATTTTCGGCTATGATGCCCTAAAACGGGTTAAAGGGTTCTCGCCCCCGGAAATGCACCTTCCTAACAACCCTGATACCCTCTACGAATATATCAAAGCTCTCAAAGATTGTGGTTATCGTTGGTTAATGGTGCAAGAACATTCCGTCGAACGCTTAGACGGTAGTGAATTACATCATGATGATAAATATTTGCCTAACCGTTTAGTTGCGCGTAATTCTCAGGGTGAAACCATCAGCATTACCGCGTTGATCAAAACCCAAGGATCAGACACTAAATTAGTGGCGCAAATGCAGCCCTATCATGAAGCCAAATCACGAGGACGGCAAAAAATTGGAGACAGAGAAGTTCCCTGCTGTGTTTCCCAAATTGCCGATGGGGAAAATGGTGGTGTGATGATGAATGAATTCCCCAGTGGATTTAATCCCACTTGGTATGACATCAAAGAGAATTCTGATGTTGTCGGACTCAATGGCACCGAGTATATTGAACTCTTAGAAGCGGCTGGTGTCAAAGTTGAAGATTATCCCGTTTGTCAGGCGAAAGGACAACATAAAATCTGGAACAAGGTCGATATTAATAATGTCACCCCAGAAGCAGTCAACAACGCCATTGAAGACTTAAACGCTAATGATCATCAATTCCATATGGACGGTGCTTCCTGGACAGATGATCTCAGTTGGGTTTCGGGTTACGAAAACGTTTTAGAACCCATGAACCAACTCAGTGCTGACTTTCACGCGAAATTCGATTCTCTAGTACAGCAAGATGCCAATGTTACTAGGACTCCTGAATACCAAGAAGCCCTACTATATACCTTATTAGTGGAAACTAGCTGTTTCCGTTATTGGGGACAGGGAACTTGGACTGATTATGCCCGTGAACTTTACAATCGCGGCGAAGGCTTAGTTAAGTAACCTGAGTTAGGAGTTCGGGGTTAGGAGTTCGGAGTTAGATGATTGTTGGGTACATTTTAGGCGATCGCTTCTTAATTTTGAGGCGGTCTTTTTTTTGGGAAAAAATGATTTTAAAATTTGTGTTAGGATTTTACTAATTTTTTAGAAAAAGACGTTAGTTTCTCCTGATTGTTAATTCGCCTAATCCCAGAAAAAAGCTCATTGTAATTAATCAGCAGATAATCTTGAGAAGATTTTAATTCTATATGACTAATAATTCAGAAAAAATTGCAATTGAAAAGCCCAATTTTTCTTGTAGTAAAATTGAGTTATTTTTTATCCTGGCTAGTTTTTTTGTCTGCTTAATTTTCGCCCTTAGTCAACCAGTTAATCCCTTTCCTGAAGATGGATGGTTTCAATCTCAATATAAATTATTGGGACAATCTCATGCGGGTGACAACTATACACCCATTGCAGCACCTGCTTTATTTTATGCAGCAATTCATTTGATAGCTAGTTTATTTCAATTAAATTTATCTCAGGAAATGTATCTAGGTAGTTTTATTCAAGATTTGATATTATTCCTTTCAGGAATATGTGTTTATCTTTCCAGTCGCTTACTAAAGATTGGTAAGTTAGGCGCTTTTTATTCATTTTTCATGGTTCTCTATACCGCTTCTATTTTTTTGAC
>JBCDDV010000442.1:0-3653 GCA_039180145.1 Cyanobacteria bacterium P01_G01_bin.49
AGTTGTTTTAAAATTTCTCGTTGAATCGTTTGATCTTCGTAACGAGACAAAAAAGGCGCATATTTTTGATAGCTTACTAATAATTGTTGGTAAACTTCATAATCAGGCTGTAATTCTTTGTTCCACAACAAAATTAAATAGCCCTTATCTTTTAAACTATCAGCCGCTTTTGGATAGCCAATTTCTGGCGGTATCCAATGGAAAGAAGTAGCAGCTAAGACGATATCAAATTTCTGATCTTTTAACTCCCATTCTTCAAATGAGGTGTTTTGAATGGTGACATTAGGATAAGATTGACAATTTTCTTGAGCTAATTTGCAAAAATCTGCATTAGGTTCAAGACACAAAATCGAGCAACCTAATTGGGCAAAAGAAACGGTGGCAATTCCTGGGCCACATCCAACTTCAAGTATTCTAGTATTAGCAGTAATATTAGCTAATTTCACCACTCGATCAATGAGGTTTTGAGGATAATGAGGTCTGACTTTATTATATGCTTGTGCTGCGGGAGAATACCAAGAACTTCGTTGCTCTAAATCTTTACCGTAGCAGGTTTTTAAGTGTTCTTTGAAGTCATCCATGAATTTAAAGAAAGTATTCTCAGCAGGGTAATGGTTTGTATTGCTTCCCAATCAGGGCGGCAAATAAAGTGGCTCAAGAGAATATTATCTGCTAAAGTGATTTTTTACTGACTGATTGTACACCATAGCTTGTAAACCTATACCTGAACATATTAATTTTGTGATTGCACCCACTGAACCAACTACGCCCCTTATCGAAAAAAACGTCCTCTGAAATTGACTATTCCTGCCAGCAGGATCGGGCAACATCATAATTCGTCAACTATTTTAACCTCAGTTCGGTTGATTGTTGATTGTCTTCCCCTAATTCCATTACTTCCTCCTCTCCCTCTCCTCACATCCCCTCCCTTACATCTTCACTTCTCCCTGTTCCCTACTTTCTACTAGATTTTCTTATCCCGAACACAGGTTATTTTAGGAAAATTCCCAGAAGTTTTGGCAGGTGAACTATGCGATCGCTCTGGAACAGTTTAGTCATTACCTTGAAAAAATGGAAAAAAGATGCTACGATAGTTAATTGTTGAGAAAAACAAGGGCTTGTAGCTTAGTGGATTAGAGCGTGTGGCTACGAACCACAAGGTCGGGGGTTCAAGTCCCTCCAAGCCCGTATAATAGCTCAAAAAAAGACCCCAGTATCTATAAGATATTTTGGGGTTTTCAATAATGAGCTAAGAAGCTTTCCAAACCACCAAAATCACTCCACAAACGATCAATCCTAACCCAAACGCTCGATAGATAGGAATAGTTTCTTTGAAAACAAAATAACCAATTAACACAGAAAACACATAAATAATAGAAGCAGAAGGGCCAGCAACACTAAGATTAACGCGGGTGAGTAAGAGGATATAAGCGATCGCCCCTAACCCGTAACAAGACAACCCCAACAACAATTCTGGGGTAAGAACAATTTTTAGGATATGAGCGATCGCATTACTGGCATCTACTTTGCCTAATTTGGTTGCTCCCATTTTGAGGAATAATTGTCCCATTGCGCTGGTCAAGACTGAAACTAACAATAAACAGAACTCTTGAAATGTCACAAATCTACGCTCCCGCCAAAAAGATCTAGCTTATCAATTTACCCTAAACCTAGCTTTAAGGCTAGCTTGGTCTTACCTACCTAACTTATTAGGAATCCCATGACACCCCCCTGGAATGGTGGCGCGAGTTTGTTCTCCTCCCCAAGCGCATAAATAATAATGCTGATCTTGCGTTAAATGTTTCACCCCTCTCAAATTGCAATTTTCAATAACAACCCCTGTATAAGCCCCTGTTTTATAATCTGGGGGATGACTACGAGAACGAGGACTAGCGGTTTCTGCTGGCCCATAAAAGAGGCGAGTGCTTTTGAGATCAGCCTCTTGTAGAGTAGCGTCGTATAAAATTGTGCGAGATAAATTGGCTTTGACAAGATCGCAACAACTTAAGTCGGCACGAACCACATTAGCTTCACTCAAGTCTGTCCACCGTAAATCCTGTCCTGACAAGTTTGCACCAGCCAACATCACTCCCAAATTAATTACACGTAACCCGTAGGCTCGATCTTCAGCATAACCCCCTAACCCGTCTAACATCGGTCTTCCCAAGCGACTATCACGCATCAAGGGAGTTATGAGCCGTGATTGAGACAAAAACCGCAAAATTTTGGCTTTTCCCACTGCATCTACACTACTCAAAATAGCAGCCGTTCGTCCTTCGGCGATGGAACGTTCTTGGGGCCAATCTTCAAGCATTCCTTCTCCATTTAAGACCAGGTCGGAAATTCCTTGGAAATAGGTATCAATCGTTTGTTGTTGGGTAATACGGTTTTGTTGTACAGTTAAATCTTTTGAGATCACATATTGTTCCCAAGCCACGTAAACCGCTAATAACGCAATCATAATTTGACCCAAAGCCCCTACCCAGTCAGCCCAAGACCCAAATTCATCGTATTTAAACTGATTAAGCCAATTGCCAACAATTTGATAAATTCCCAAATAGTAAGCAATCCCTGCTAAGGATAGGACGAAAACCGCAAATCCTGTTAAGGTTTCTCGCTCGTGGGGAGTAAGATACTGCTTAAACCACTCTCGAATCGATGGAATAATTACTCGCAAGGATAACGTCAGTGCGACTAAGGCACTGGTTAGGCCAACCCAAGACAGATGAAACCATAAACCTAATGCCATTACACCGATAGCTACCAATAACAGCCAAGGATTAGAGGATTTGACCTCCCGAAGATATAGGGGTTGCTGTAGTTCATCATCAAGATTCACTTCCTGTTTCGGTAAAGCTTGAGGGACTAACTTGGGATCTGACGAAGGCAAGTTTAATTCCTTGCCGTTTTGTTCTGAAGATGTTGTCGCAGAAGATTTAGAGGAATTAGACATAAATATTTCGATAGTTTTTCTCAATAGTTATCAGGGAACGCTGATTGCTCCTTGTTTTCTAGCTTTTCTTGTTTCTGTTCTTCTATTTCTAGCTGCTCTTGTCTTTTTTGTGCGTCTATTGCTTCTTTTTCTCGTTTTTTTTCTTCTGTTTCTAGTTGTTCCTCTTCTTTTTGAGTTTTTTCCGTTTCTTCAGTAGAGGAATCTGGAGATGATTGAGGGTTTACCCAAGACGGTTGGGGACTCTCGTTAATACTCTCATCAGGTTGAGACGAACTAGGTGGTGGTTCTACTGGAATAGGAACCGCTTCCGTCGGTTCAGGAATCGGTGTATTAGTTGGTTCTGGTGTTGTTTTGGCTTCTGGGGTGGGTTCGGGATCTGGGGTCGGTTCAGGATCTAGGGTGGGTTCGGGTTCAGGAACGGGTGTGTTGGTAGCTTCTGGAGTGGGTTCGGGATCTGGGGTCGGTTCCGGTTTTGGCTGGGGAGAAGGTTTAATTTGTTGCGGCGGTTCGGGGTCAGGGGTAGATAACTGTTCGGGGTCAGGAGATTCAGGAACAGGGGAAGGTTTGGGTTGCTCTCTCGTAGCAAGCATAAATCCCAAGGTTAAGCCGCCAATAATCGTACCGACAACTAAAAAAGCTCCTAACCCTAATAAACCCCAAGAGGCTCCCTTTTCTGGTTCTTCTGGGTTTTCTGTCAGGG
>JBCDDV010000443.1:0-3652 GCA_039180145.1 Cyanobacteria bacterium P01_G01_bin.49
AACAATGATAGTAATTTAAGCAATCTGGGTATTCTTAGAAATTGCTTTGTACAAGGCTTTTAAGAGATACCAGACAGGTATCCCTTAAAACTTTAAACCCTTGGGATTATTGCTGTTTCTTTATCTCATTAAACATAGCCCAGAATGCTTCAGACTTTTGGTCATCCCCAATGCTATTAAAATTATTTCTCGACTGGAGCAGTCTGAAGAAATTCTTCGATATTAATTTGTATATACCGTTGATTGGTATGTTTTGGAGGCCCAACTTTTTCGCCATTTAAAAGACTAACAATTTGCTCTAAAAATTGACGAGAATCATCTTGAGGACGTAAGGTAACTAATAGAGTATTGCACCCTTCACCAACGTTTTGGGTAGTACAAATTACGGGTTGATTATCCATTGTGCCATTAGTCAATAAATTCAAAGTCCCATTATCATAAGCTGCTTGAAAACGGGGAGCCACTTCTTGACAGCGTCTTTCAGGCGGATAATTAGGAAAGTCTTTGGTTGCCCAACGAACTACTGCAATTTTTCCACGAGGAGTCCAAGCAAAAGTAGTCGGTAAGCGGTCACCACCGTCAGGATCAAAACTTTCCCCACAAACGAATTCAATCTTGTTTTCAGCTTTTTCCCCTTGATCAGGAGGGGTATTGACAGGGACATCGGGGCTGTTGCTTAACTGTTGCTCTGTCGATATATCTGTCTCTGAAGGTGTTTCTTTGGGCTGTGTACAGGCCCCTAAAAACCCAAGAAGGAGACAAAAAACAAGAGTAAAATTGAGTCGCTCAGAAAATTTACTTTTCATTAGGATGGTTTTTAATTTCGGTTATCACAAAAAAAAGCCAGAAGACATTTTTCTAAATTCTAATAAACGAGGACAGATTTAGGGAATTTTAGAATGCCTTCCATAGTATCCGTATACATTCTCAAGGAACAATCTCATTGAGCCGCCTGCCTTCTTCAATATCAGATAATTGGCAGCAGCGTTTTTTGAGTAATCTTCCTAAACATGGACTACCCGTTCGGAAACGTTATCATCTCTAAAAGAAAAGTTTCTAACCACGTTCTAATCTTAATGCGTAGTGCTATGGCTAAAGTGCTATTGAGTGGCCTGATCTGAGACTTTTTAATGGGTGAAGCCTAGATGAGCTAGGGCTTTGAGTCGGTTGTTGCTGGGGTGAGGGTTGATTGGTTCGCCAGACGACTATCGAGGCAGTCACTAAGGCGATCGCAGCGAGGATACTCCCAACCAAAGCAACTGTTTGATTCTTCCTTGGAGGGGTTGTCACTCGTTTGGGTGGGTGATGACGATGAAAAATTTCGTCAGTCAACCAATTTGTTGTCGCCTTGAAGTTATGAATTGGCGTTGGTAGTAGTTCTAAATAAGTTCCGTTGCGAATCAGATCTCCTGTTTTTCCGGTGACCTTTATTTCATCGAACAAATTAGCCACCCCGTTATTGATACCCAACTTCATCAGTGTCCCTCGCAGGGTTGGGTTGATGGTCTGAGGTTTTCTATCTTGAGATAAAGCTATCAAATTATCAGCAATTCCTGCGCCTTGTTGATAAGCAATTTGGGCGACAGGAGGAAAAGGGTGATCTTTAACAACTGCACAGTCTCCTGCTGCAAAGATTTCGGGAAAATCGGGTAATTGCAAGGTAGATGTTACTAGAGGTAAACCGTGCTTGTTTTTGTTTTCTGCTAAAGATTGTCCTAAAGATTCAATTAAAGGATTCGTTGCGGTTCCTGCTGTCCATATTGTCGTTTGTGTCGATAGGATCTCTACGTCTTCTCTATTTTTTTGCTGATACTTCAAGCAAGTTGAATCAACTTCTATAACTTTTACCCCTAAGAGTAATTCGACAGCAACGGTACGATTTTTCAAAGCTTTGAGGGCAGTTTCTTGGAGATGGGCATTGACATCTCCCGACAAAATTTCTGTCCCATGATTGACTAAAACGATCCGAATATCTTGAATATTACCGCCTAATTTAGCATACCAACTGGGTAATAAATCGGCTAACGTTGCTGCCATCTCCACGCCTGAAGGCCCAGCCCCAACTACTGCTATTGTTAGTAAACTCGAACGATCTTGGGGATTTTCGGTTTGCTGAGCTTGTTGTAAACGTCCTCTGAGATGTCTCTCTAAGCTGATTACATCCTCATGAGTCCGAAAAGGAAATGTATTTTCTTTAGCCCCTTCTGTGCCGAAATAGCCTTGGATACTACCAACCCCCAAGACTAAATAGGAGTAATCGTAATGCAAACCCGAAGCTAATTCTATCCTGCGTTGTTGTAAATTTATAGCAATGACTTTATCTTGTACAAAAGCGACCTTACTACCTTCTAATAGTTCTTCATAGCGTGGCAAAACTTGTTCATCCTGCATTTCTCCTGTGAGATATTCATATAGTAAGGGTTTAAACACAAATCGTTCTTGTGGATCGATAAGTATGACAGGATCAGCATAATGACGATGACTCAAATGTAGAGCGGTAAAAAGTCCGACGAAGCCTCCGCCGATAATTATAGTAGGAGTGGTTGAGTTATTCATTTTTTCAAGGAGGGTAATTGTGAAATTGCCCTCAACAAATTTAAGGGAATATTCATAAATAGACAAAGCTCATGTCAAGTCTATGACAGATTTAGTGTCAATGTGATTAAAGTTTTCGGCATTGCTAAAATAAAAATTGTTTTAAACTATCTAAGAAATGTTTGATCTGCCATTAAATAGCAGTAATTTACCCTATCCCGATCCCCTTCATCCGATTATTGTTCACTTTGTCATCGCAATGGTTTTTTTCTCTTTCTTTTGCGATGTGGTGGGCTACTTTACCCGCAACGCCAGGATGTTTGAGGTTAGTTTCTGGAATTTGTTTGTCGCTTCGGTATCAATTTTTCTAGCAATTATTTTTGGTCAGTTTGAAGCGGGTTTAGCCCAACCCTATGAGGTGGTAAAACCTGTATTAAATTTACACACTATAATCGGTTGGTCATTAGCAGGTTTGGTAGTTGCTATCACAGCATGGCGATTTGTGATTCGGATTCGTAATTTTAGAAAAATTCCCCCTGCCTATTTAGGAATTGCGACACTTCTGATCATTTTGGTAACCTTTCAGGTATATCTCGGCACTCGTTTGGTTTGGGTTTATGGACTACATATCCAACCAGTAGTTCAAGCGACAAAAGAGGGACTTCTACAGTGAACGAGGCATTAATTAAACAATTGGGGCTAAATATAGGGGCTAACGGTTTACCTTATGAATTTCCCCTTCATCCGGTCTTGGTTCACTTTACATTAGGGCTATTTATTATTGCAGTTATTTTTGATTGGGCAGGAACGCTATTTTTTTTAGCTAAACCCATTCTTAAATTTTTGGGTTTAAGAGCAACCCGTGCTAGTTTTTATGATCTAGGCTGGTATAACTTAGTCGCTGCGGCTGTGATTACTTTTTTTACCGTAACAGCAGGTTTTTTTGAAATTATGTTGGCGCAGCCATCGGTTACTCAAAAAAGTGTTTGGGGTTTGGGGGCCGGCACAACCATGATTTTGCATGGAATAGGTGGGGTTTTGTTGTTAGCTGCGATCGCTGGTATGACTTTGTGGCGGGGTTATCAGCGTTACCATTGGCGAAAACATACTGTAAGAC
>JBCDDV010000444.1:0-3641 GCA_039180145.1 Cyanobacteria bacterium P01_G01_bin.49
AGTTCTTTATGCTCAGAGTTACTCTCGTTATGTTCGGAGTTCGATAGTGAAGAAAGCTGTTCAGAACGATTATTATTGGATAAGCTGTAGCGTGTTCCTCGACATCGACCTGATTGGCTTAAATATCCCTTTTTAACTAATTTTTTGAGGCAATCACTAATATCTCGTGGATGTTCATTTCTGTATTGTTGAATGTCAATATTACTGATGTCTTTAGATTTATGCGCTAATGCCAAAACTATTCTATCAAGTTCAGTTAACTGACCATAAGCATCTCCGACAATCTCTTTTAGCTCTGCTTGAACTTCTTCAGGAATAAAGCTTATCATAGGCAACATTACTGAAGTTACTTCTATATCGAGTTTTTCTGAGACTAACGGAATAAGCCATTGTTGCTCTTTCCAAGCACGAAGGATTTTACCAAAACCTGACCCTGCTTTTTCTCCTAATCCAAGCATTTGAAACATTTTTTGTAAGTTTGGATTACGAGGATCACTTAAACCTCCTTCATAAAGTCGTTGTAAAGGGATTCTAAGACGACCAGGATTTGAAAATACATAATCATCTAATAGTTTTATAATCTGTATTGGACGTGTTGATTGGTGGTCAGCATGAATTAGGGTATTAACTAATGCTTCTCTCAATGCTTCGTGAACGTGGGTTTCTCCTTTGCGGACTGCATTTTGATCTAATTGAAAAGGAACGTCTAAATCTTTCACTAAACGACCATAAACTTGATAGTAAAAGTTAAATAAATTGGGTTCCCATTTCCCATCAATTGTTAAACGATATGTCCAGCGTTTTTCCGGATCGTTAGATAATCTTTCTTGATAATCGAGATGATAATTAGGAAAAGCGTCTAAAATACTCCGTTCTCCTCCAAACATTAATAATCCTGCAACGGTTAATCCTTCTTCTCCTGAATTTCTATCGCGTCTCCATCCTCCTAACTGATAGAGTAATTTTTGATTATCTAACTCTAACCAAGGATGATCGGGTTCTCGGTTACTAAAGCGTTGACGAAATTTTTTAAGGGTATTTTCATCAAGATCATTGAGGTCAAATTTATCTAATATTTTAAGGTCTTGAGGTTCATCACTTGCATCACGGAACATTTGCTGTACTTCTTCTTTTGAACAGCGATAATCTCCTTCATAATTTCGTTTATACGTACCAGTTATAGGATTATTATTAATATAGACAGGGCGTTGTGTGCGGGTTGCTCTGGGAATATGAATGATGAGTAATTGAGCTTGATTAATGGTGTTTATTTCTACATCTGAATCACAACAAATCGCTATACTTAGTTTTTGAGGATTATTGTGATTATTCCAAAAGTCTTTTTGTAAGTTTTGAGGATTTTTGATCCCTTTAATTTCTAACTTATGTCGTTTTTCAAGAACTCCTAAAATAATATAACCGCCATCAGTATTGGCAAAAGCTGAAACAGTTTCCCACATATCTCTAGGTAATCCACCATCGGCGTATTTAAACTCATGTTCTTGATCTTCGCCAATGTCAATTTGTTGTAGTAAGGTGGCAATTTCCATTTGTTCATTATAAAGGCAGGCCCGTCCACCGATTTTGTGATGGGTATGGTTGCGAAAATGTTTAATGATGATTTCAACTTTTTGAGCAATATTGTGGGGATAAAGTTCGATAAATCGGTCGATCGCCTTTGCTAAGGTGTACTAATTCGTAATAGCGTTCGTAACAAGTGTAATTGGCTAAAACGTCTTTGATATAGCCTTCTTCAATGGCTTGACGCATGGTGTAGCGGTGAAAGGGGGCTTCTCCCTGTTCTCCAGGTTCATCGAAGACAAGGAGAGTTTTATGTTTGGGGGTGGCAGTAAAGGCAAAATAGCTGAGGTTGGGTTGTTTGGCGCGGGTGAGTTGTGCTTTGAGTAGTTGTTGTTTGGCTTCGTTGCTGAGTTCGTCTTCTTCTTCTAACAGTTCGTCTTCTAATAGTTGGGCAGCGATCGCCGACTCAATGCCATCTTTGTTGAGAATTTTACGGAGTTCGGTAGCGGTTTCCCCTGTTTGAGAACTGTGGGCTTCGTCAACAATAATAGCGAAGCGTTTGTCTTTGGTGGTGATGTCGAGGGTTTTGCCCTTTTTTGCTAGGGTTTGGATGGCTTTGGTAATGAAGGGAAATTTTTGGATAGTAGAAATGATGATGGGAACGCCATCGCTGAGGGCGGTGGCCAGTTGTTGGGTGTTTTCGTCGATTTTTTGAACAACGCCCGCTTTATGCTCAAACTGATAAATGGTCTTTTGCAGTTGTTGATCGAGTACGGTGCGATCGGTTATGACAATAACGCTATGAAAGATTTTTTCGTCTTGGCGATCGTGGAGGTTGGCGAGACGATGGGCTAACCAAGCAATAGAGTTAGATTTTCCAGATCCGGCTGAATGTTGAATTAGGTAGTTATGTCCGGCTTGATAATCTTTGCTGTGGGCAATCAGTTTACGGACAACATCAAGTTGATGATAACGGGGGAAAATTAGGGTTTCTTTTTTCTGATATTTAACCCCTGTAGCGGTGGGAATTTTGGTTTCTTTGATTTGGAGGTGGAGGAAACGGGCCAAAATATCGAGGAGGCTATCTTTTTGCAGGACTTCTAACCAAAGATAACTGGTGCGGTATCCTTGGGGGTTACTGGGGTTCCCTGCACCGTGATTATAGCCTTGATTGAAGGGGAGAAAATGGGTATCTTTTTCGGCGAGTTTGGTAGTCATCCAGACTTCTTCTGTGCCGACTGCAAAGTGAACTAAACAGCGTTCTTTAAAGGTAAATAAAGGATCTTTGGGATCTCTATTGGTTTTGTATTGATGAATGGCGTTTTCGGCGCGAGAACCTGTAAAAGCGTTTTTTAGTTCGAGGGTAGCAATGGGCAAGCCATTAATACTCAGGATTATATCGGGGATTCTTCTGGTTTTGATTTTAACTTGGCGAGTAACAGTGAGGCGATTTTTTTGATACCGTGCCAAGGTTTCGGGGTTCATGCCTGTATTGGGTTGAAAGTAAGCAACTCGCAGGGTCTTCCCATAACATTTAAAGCCATTACGCAGGACATCGAGCATTCCTCGGCTTTTTAGTTCTTTGGTGAGGCTTTCAATGAGAATTTGTTGGGTATTACTGGAGCTAGTGTTGGCTAACCGTTGCCATTGTTTCGGTTGGGTTTCTTGGATGAAATGGACGATTTCGGTGGGGAAAAGGGCGGTTTCTGGGTCGTAGTTTTTCGAGTTGCCTTTTTCATAACCACTCAATTGAAGGAGTTCTTGTTCGATAGTGTTTTCAAAGTTTTCTTCTTTGTGCATGGTCTTGAATTAATTTTGTTCAGCTAACCAATTCCTTAACTCTTCTAAAGATTGGAGGTCAAAAATAGCATCGGCTAGGCTTTCTATTTGCTCTAATGATAAGTTATTAATTTGATTTTCTATCTCTGAAGGAATCTCATTAAATCGTCGTTTTAGCTGACGTTTGATAATTTTTTGTTCTCCTCGTTCAATGCCTTGTTCAATGCCTCGTTCCATCCAACTGGTGACAATTTCCATAATTCCTTCCTCTTCAATCAAATTAGCTTCTTTTAATTCAGCCTTAAATTGTTGTTCTTCGGTGGCGTTTAATCTTAAATAGG
>JBCDDV010000445.1:0-3637 GCA_039180145.1 Cyanobacteria bacterium P01_G01_bin.49
ATGATGATTAAAAATTAGAATTAAAGGAGTTCAAAAGTTTCCAACCGATAACACTACACAGAAATATCATGGAATTACCCAATCAAAACGAACTAGACATATTACTTGATGTTGCCACAGAAGCAGTAATGACGGCTGGCA
The DNA here is from genome assembly GCA_039180145.1 of Cyanobacteria bacterium P01_G01_bin.49. Lineage (GTDB taxonomy): Bacteria > Cyanobacteriota > Cyanobacteriia > Cyanobacteriales > Microcystaceae > JBCDDV01. The sequence goes on from JBCDDV010000445.1 coordinate 142, forward strand.
TAATTTTGCAAGATCTGGTGGGGAACTTAGAGAAAATCGAAGAGAAAGGCCGTCCAGGAGACCTAGTAACAGAAGCTGATAAAAAAGCAGAAGCTGCCGTTTTAAATATTCTCAAACGCCGAGTTCCCCATCATCAAATCTTAGCAGAAGAATCAGGAAAACTAGGAACCCTAAATAGTGATTATATTTGGGCAATTGATCCCTTAGATGGCACCACAAATTATGCTCATGGTTATCCTGCCTCTTCCGTTTCTGTGGGGTTATTATTAGAAGGCATTCCCATAGTTGGTGCTGTTTATAATCCTTTTCGTAAGGAGTTATTTCGCGGGGCCAAAGGTAGTGGTTCGACTCTCAATTATCGCCCCATTCAAGTATCGCAAACCACTGAGTTAAACCAAAGTTTATTAGTCACAGGATTTGCTTATGATCGCCGCGAAACCAAAGACACCAACTATCCTGAATTTTGCTATCTTACCCATATAACTCAAGGGGTGCGGCGAGGAGGATCAGCGTCCGTTGACCTAACAGATGTCGCTTGCGGACGATTAGACGGCTATTGGGAAAGAGGATTAAGTCCTTGGGATATTGCCGCAGGGATTGTGATTTTAGAAGAAGCAGGGGGTAAAGTTACTGCCTACGATAAAAGTCCTTTAGTGATTGAATCAGGAAGACTTTTAGCCACCAACGGACACATTCATAATAATCTAAGTCAAGCACTAGATGAAGCTTTACCCTGGTTGAAAAACTTCTACGCTTAATCTAATCTTTAATCGTTAGAAAATCACCCAATATTGAAGAGCAAACTAGCCTAAATCTAGGGAAAATGATATGATAATATTAGGAAAATAATTTCAGCGTTAAACTGTCCAGTACCCAGCCAAAATACTCTATAGAGAGTTAAAGAATCAAAAATTTTTAGGCTGTTAAATAAAATAACTTAATAAAATCGAAATAGGGAATTAATAATTAGGAGTAGGCTGTAAATTTTATGTCTTTTCCAATTGAACAAGGACTCTTTAAATATGATTTGACCGATCACTATGCTATTTTGGGTGTTCCTATCAGTGCTGATAGTCGAAAAGTTCGTCAGCGCTATCTAGAAATTGCTTATATCCTTCATCCTGATACTTTTCAAGGAGAAAAACAATCTGAAAAAACCCGTGCTAACAAAATTTTATCAAAATTAGTCAATCCAGCCTACGAAACATTGTCAAAAGATCGTTCTCGTATTGAATATTCATTAGTTTTATCTCAAATGGGACAAAATTTATCCCGTGAATTGAGTAGTATTACTGTTGCCACGGATGAAGCGCAAAAACTGCTTCAAACTAGTCAAAATGTCGAGTTAGTCTATCACAAATTATTGACAGCCTTAATTACTGAACAATATAAAGATCTAGAACAGGTTTTTAACAAAATTGCTCAAATTAGTGAACTCAATTTAATCTATTTAATGATTCAACAAGGGCAAGAAGTTAAAGCAAAAGCAAGGACAAACAATAGACCCCCTGTCAATTCCTCTCCTCCTGTTGATCAAGATACAACAACAAAAGAGCCTGAATCAGCCATTGACGCATCATTAAGAAGAGCGCAAGACTATATCAAACGGAATAAGACATCTCAAGCTATTATTGAATTACGAGAAAGTTTGAAAACTGACCCTAATAATGGAACTTGTCATGGCTTATTAGGGCTAGCTTATCTCAAAGAAAATCAACTGACTATGGCAAAAGTTCATATTAATAAAGCTTGTAAAGTTAGCCCTCAAGATCCGATTGTGATCAAAGCAAAACAATCATTAGATCAAGTTGCGCCAGACGCTGAAAAATCTAAATCCTCTGATAAATCAAAAGGAGGAGGATTATTTGGTTTATTTGGTAAGAAAAAGTAAAAATGTCTCAAGATTATGGATAATAGATGAAGGGTAATTGTGATTAACGTATGATTCATCAACCGCCAGCAGGAGCTAGAGATTTACTTCCCCTAGAAGTGGTGCAAAAAGCCTCAATCAACGATAGTCTCCAGGAAGTATTTGGGTCATGGGGTTATCAACGTATCGTTACCTCTACTATTGAATGGTTAGACACTTTAATGGCTGGGGGAGCCATTGAACATTCTACGGTGATCCAACTTCAAGATAATACGAATGGACAGTTAGGACTCCGCCCCGAATTAACTGCCTCCATTGCTCGCGCTGCTGTCACTCGAATGTCAGACACTAGTTATCCCCAAAGACTCTGTTATCGGGCTAATGTTTTTCGTAATCCGCCAACGGGTCATCACGGACGGCAATTAGAATTTTATCAAGCTGGGGTAGAGTTGTTATTTGCCGGAGGCATTTTAGCCGACGCAGAAATCTTGCTATTAATGGCTGAGTGTTTGAGAAAAGTGCAAATTCCTCAGTGGGATATCATTTTAGGGGAAGCTGGGTTGACGCGATCGCTTTTATCTCCTTTTCCTAAACCGTTACAACAAGAAGTACGTCACTGCTTGTCTCAATTAGATTATGTCAAGTTAGACAACTTAAATTATCCTAATGCAGACTTAAAACAACGGGCAAAGTTACTTTTTAATTTACGAGGAAAGCCCCAAGATGTCTTTTCAAAAGTTGTCGATTTAGAGTTAGATGATGCTGGAAAAAAAAGTCTGAATAATCTAAAATCTCTAGTCGAATTAGTCAGGAATAGTTCTTCTCAACTCTTGCCCCTAACCTTAGACTTAAGTTTAATTCAAACCTTTGATTATTATACGGGAATTGTTTTTCAACTTGTGGGAAGGACAGACAATCAACTGCATATTTTAGGGCAAGGAGGACGCTACGATAAATTGTTAGGCGTTTACCATCCTCAAAAAAAATCTGCCCCAGGTATCGGGTTTTCCCTTAACCTAGAGGCATTATATAGTTGTTTATTATCAACCAATAAATTACCACCAACACCTCCTTTAATTGACTATTTAGTTATTGCCAAAAAACCTGAAGATCACGCAGCAACCTTACAGTATGCCCAGAAGTTGCGAAACACTCAAGATTTCGTCAGAGTATCTATTGATTTGGGAGAAAGAACTCCCGAACAAATCAAAGAATATGCTCAACAAAATGGAGTCAGAAAACTAGTTTGGATAGAGGCTAATCAAGAGCCAATTATCGAATAGATTTTGAGGATTCTCAAAAAATCAAGCTTCGGGAATTAAAATTATCAGAAAAATCGAAAATCATTGGGTGAATTTTCTAATCGATCACTGACTTTTTTATGTTTGAGTAACATTATTGACGACTTCTTTTAGGGTAGTCACTGGTGAGGAAAAATGTTCTAATGTTAACTGTTCAGGATAAGTAGAAAACTCTGGTAAAATTTCTTTAATGAATGCTTCAGCCGCTTTAGAACGATAACGATTAGATAATTATTCGTTGATAAAGTGCAGAGTGGATTATCTCCTCCAATCCGGATGTAAAAAACACTTAAATTGTGTATTCAGGCACAGGCCTTCATCTGAA
>JBCDDV010000446.1:0-3633 GCA_039180145.1 Cyanobacteria bacterium P01_G01_bin.49
CTGGGGCGCACCCCTCGAGGACGGTGAGCATGCCCGCCACGCGCTGCTCGCCGGTATGGAAATGCAGGGCGCCATTCTCGAGCTTCAGAAACGTTTCGCGGAGAAGGGCTGGCCGGCGATTCGCATCGGGGTGGGCATCAACACCGGCGTCATGCGCGTAGGCGACATGGGCTCGCAGTTCCGCAAGGCCTACACGGTAATGGGCGACGCGGTAAACCTTGCATCGCGCTTCGAAGGCCTTACCAAGCTCTATGGCGTTGGCATCGCAGTGGGTGAGGAAACGGCGGAAGCCGTGCCGGAGTATGCGTTCCTCGAGCTCGACAATTATTTTGCAATTAGGAAACTGTTGGGCGATCGCCCTAATGATTTTGAAGCCATCTACCCCTGGCATTTCGATATTCATTAAGACAATACTGGGATTTAAAGTTTTTATTTGTTCGAGAGCCGATTGAGTATTATTAAGACTCTCCACGATTTCAAAATCTGGCTGGGATGCTAAATGGTTGGATAGTATTTCGCTAATTGAATGACGATCATCTACCAACAGAATTCTAATATTTTGCCCAACAACTTGCTCTTTAAAAGGCAAAATAGCTGTATTACTTGATGGATCTGTAATTTTTCTGTTAACCATTGTTCTTTCCTTAAATTTAAAATCGCCTAAAAGATGTTCGCTAATTAACCAACAAAAGATAGTTGTTGTTGATTGAGATAAAAATAGTGACCACGTTTAGCCATCAAATCTTCGTGAGTGCCACTTTCTACGACAATTCCTTGATCCAATACCAGAATTAAATCTGCATTACGCACAGTAGAAAGACGATGGGCAATGACTAAAGTGGTACGATTGTGGAGAATCTGATTGAGGTTGGTTTGAATAATTCTTTCCGATTCGGCATCGAGACTACTGGTGGCTTCGTCCAGAATCAACAGGGGTGGATTCCCTAATAAAGCACGGGCGATCGCCAGTCTTTGTCTTTGTCCCCCCGAAAGCATTCCTCCCCCTTCGCCAATTTGGGTTTCATAAGCCAGGGGAAAGTCTTTAATAAACTCGTGTGCGCCTGCCTGTTGAGCCGCAGCTATCACTGTTTCTAAGTCTGCATGGGGCTGAGAGACAGCAATATTGTCGCGAATCGTTCCCCCAAACAAAAAAGTATCTTGATCCACTACCCCTACCTGTTCTCTGAGCGATCGCAAGGAGACATTAGCCAGATCGTAACCATCGAGATAAATGTTTCCTTCTGTGGCAGGATAAAGACCTAAAAGTAGTTTAGAAATCGTTGTTTTCCCCGAACCACTGCGTCCGACTAAGGCCACTGTTTGACCAGGTTGCACTGTAAAAGAGATATTTTCGAGGGTGTTGCGATCGCTGTCAGGATGATAGCGAAAGGTTACACTAACGAACTGAATTTGACCTTGAATGGGTGGCAGAGAAGAACGATGAGAATCTTGTAAATCTTCTTCTAAATCGGTATCGATGACATCGTTAATTCTTTCTATGGCAATAACGACTTCTTGCAAGTCATTCCACAGTACAATTAGGCGTTGAAAAGGACTAATAACATTACCCAACAGCATATTAAAGGCGACTAATTGCCCGATTGTCAGTTCGTTGCCAATTACTAACCAGGCACCAAACCAAAGTAATGCGGTGCGGACAGTCGTTTCTATCGCTGAACTAAAAACTTGCAGTCTGTTACCAATGACTTGTCCTGAAAAGTTCTTTTTAATGGCTTTTCCAAACAACTCCTCCCAATTCCACTGTACAGATTGTTCTACTGCCATGGATTTTACAGTGCGAATACCTGTCAAAGACTGAATTAAATACCCTGTTTCTTCAGCATGGGCAGCAAAAATCTCGCGAGAAATTCGCTTTAAAAAGGGTGTGGCTACCAACGCCAAAATAACAAAGGGCGGCACAATGACTAAAGTTAACAGTGCCATCTTCCAGCTATACCAAAACATCAGTCCGACATAAATAAATACCGTCAATAAGTCGAGGACAATTGATAACGCTTCCCCTGTCAAGAATCGCTGAATTTTACGATTTTCTTGGACGCGAGAGATAATATCACCCACATAACGAGACTCAAAAAAGCCTAAAGGTAACCGCAAAGTATGATTGATAAAGCCGACAATCAACGCTAAATCAACTCGATTAGCCGTATGATCTAAGAGATATTGGCGTAGTCCACTCATGGCAACTTGAAACCAGCCAAAAATTAGCAAACCTAAACCCACTGCGGTTAAAGTTAGATTACTTTGCTGCACCACGACTCTGTCTAACAGTAATTGGGTAAACAGAGGCGTAATTAAGCCAAAAACTTGAATGAATAGTGAGGCGATAAATACTTCTAGTAAAACTAGTCCATGGGGTTTGACTAATTCAAAAAATTGCCAAAAAGGGGTACTCGCTTCAGGCGCATCTTTTAAGAGTGCGGTTGGCTGTAACAACAATACGTAGTTAGTCCAACCCTCCTTAAATTCAGCATGGGAAAGGTTGCGCTGTCCAATGGCTGGATCGCAGATAATAACCCGATCTTTAGTGACTTGATAAACAACAATATAATGTTTTCCTTCCCAGTGGGTGATCGCAGGTAAGTTTTGGTGAGCTAATCGATCTAAGCTAGCTTTCACGGGACGAGTGGTAAAACCCAGACTTTCGGCTGCAGTAGCGACTCCTTTTAAAGAGGCACCATTGCGATCAACATTGGCGATATCTCTGAGGCGACTGACACTAAATTTTTTACTCCAATAACGACCAATCATCACCAAACAAGCTGCACCACAATCTGAGGCACTTTGTTGAGCATAAAAGGGATAACGACGGTTTAGTTTTTGCCAAAGATGACCGATTTTTAAACTCGGATTGGGAAAATAAGCTTTATTTACTTTTTTTGTAGTCTTTTGCTTAGTAGTAGCTAAAACTTTTACGGGTTTAGTTTCTCGCTTAGTTAAAGTTGAGGGTTGATCAGAATTAGCAGATAAAGAATCATACTTTTGAGCCTTTTGACATAGATGCTCTTGTATTTGAGGATGTTTTCTAACTAGTGTTAAGAGTAATTCAGGCGGTAGGTAGCAGAGTTCTAAGTGGCGAGACGCTCTGGCTGAATAAGCCTTAAAATCAGCTTCAGGAAAGAAAGTCGCTTCGCCAAAAGACTCGCCAATGGTTAAATTGGTAATTAACTCATCAGAACCATTTATTAACCTTACTTTTCCTGAAACAACAATATAAATTCCTGCTTCTGACCCTTCACTTTGCCAAAATTTACCGACTTTTGGTTTAATTCTTTTTATCTGTTGGAGACATTTTGCAAATTCTGATTTAGAAAAAGTATGTCCTAAAATAGTATTAATCTGTTGATGGGAAACTTGCGCTATATTTTGAACCATGATTTCAAATATTGGTAAGGGGATTAACATTCCACATTTCTGAAGCTTCAAGAATTGGGGTTGAGTCCAAATCACCGATCTCAATACTTTCATGAGAGCGTAGTGTCGGGATGCGGTTAGACTTATCGCTTTCTTCTTCTGAAGCAGGTTTTGATCGAGTAGATAACCCCATCTGTTTTAATAATCGGTTTACATGTTGAGGCGTTACCTTTATTCCTAATTCTGCATGAAGATGTTGGC
>JBCDDV010000447.1:0-3632 GCA_039180145.1 Cyanobacteria bacterium P01_G01_bin.49
CTCTATTACAAGACTTAGTAGTAAATAGAACCGCCCCATCTATCATCTAATTTTGGTGCAATTAGCATATAAGCAGCCACATCATAGACATCATCTTCAGTAAGGTTTCTTAACTCTGGAAAGATATCATTACGGCTAACATTAGGATGCAATTCCCTGTAGTCATCTTCCCCATCATAGCTGGTGGGATATTTCAGGTAATCAACCAATGCTAATAAATTGTCCCGACGAGGTTCAGCTTTTGATAAATCCTCTAGTCCCAAACTAACATTATTGTTGGTTTTTGTTTTTCCTTGTAGGTGGCATTTGGTGCAGTTCGCATTAAAAATTCTTTCCCCATTAATCACCTGTTTCGATGCCAGGGTTGTGTCTTTGCCTGACTCATTTAAAGGAACTGTACGAGTCTCCTCATTGAGTTCCAAAGCATTGACATTATTGATGGGAAATTGTAGGAAGAAAAAGACAACTGCGATCGCCATCAGAATGAATCGTTTTACCATTGTTCTCCTCAAAATCATTAATTTTGTCATAATAAACAGTTGAAGATAATTCCATCTTTCTTTGACGTAACAAATATTTGTGCTGTTGTCACCCTGAACACAATGTGCATTTCAATCAAAAATAGGGAAGAAACTTTACTCCATAATTTCATCAATCTTGCCTAATTAACCCAAAAGATAGCTGCTTATCCCTTGGTTGTTCTCCCGACTGTTAACAACAAGCTGATAAATTTTGGTTTTGATCTCTTCCCCCATCAGATTAGTGCCTAGATGTAAGAAAATTACCCCCAGTTGCTCCCAGCACTGAAATATACTGTTCACTGAGGAATTATACTTAGCGACAGTATTGGTAATTAATAAGTCCGTAAAGCGCATCATGATGATCAGGTTCAAAAAAAGCAAAGAAAATTTTAGATGGATATCATAACTATCATGCCATCAGAAGCGACATTTTTTGTAAATTAACGTGAGTTCGATGTTAGGAGTTCGGAGTTCGGAGTTTATCCTTGACTTTTTTAGTGATAGATACCAGAATTCTGATAATAATATTGATTTCTTCTTGAAGAGATTTGACTTTTTCAGAGGAAATCCCTCCTGACTCAACTAAGACAATCAGCCAATATTCCGTTTCTCTAGCTTCTTTGAGAGAGATTTCCATTTTATGAAGAAAGTCTCTATTACTCTGCGCTGACTGAGCTTCTCTTACATTAGCCCCGATCGAAGTACCACTACGGATGAGTTGAGATGATAAAATCCTTTCTACGCCACCTTTTTCATGAAGAAAGCGACAAAGTTTGACAATTCTAACGGCAAAAGTCAATGTTCTTTCTTGAATCCGTTGATTATCCGTCATATATTTGATTTTTTTTTCTTAATTTCAACTCCGAACTCCGAACTCCAAACTCCGAACTCCTAACTCCAAACTCCAAACTCCGAACTCCGAACTCCGAACTCCAAACTCCGAACTCCAAACTCCAAACTCCGACCTCACGTTAATCTGGAGGAAGATACATAAGCCCAACTTTATCTATGCTGAAACTTTACCATACGCCGATTTCTTTCAATTCTCGCCGGGTTTGGATCGCCTTACTTGAAAAAGGAATTCCTTTTGAGTTAGTCTCGATGAAACTCAATGGGGATCAATTTTCACCAGAATTTCTAGCCTTGAACCCCTTCCATCACATTCCTGTTCTAATAGATGAACACTTCACCATCTTTGAATCTTTAGCAATTTTAGACTATCTCGAAGCCAAATATCCTACTCCTTCTCTTGTTCCCAGTGATCCTCAAGGGTTGGGGACAGTAAAAATGAGTAATTTGGTCACCCTTCACGAATTATTACCTGCGATCCAGCCGTTAATTCACCAGAGTATGGGATTTATCACCTTAGAAGCAGCCGAAAAAAAGCAAGCTGAAGAAAAAACCACAACTGTTCTTAATTTCTATGAAAAATTACTGGGCGATCGCTCTTATCTGGTCGGCGATACCCTTACCTTAGCTGATATTGTAGCCGGAACAATCGTTTCTCTCTTTCCTATGATGAGAATATCCTTGGCCTCTCATCCGAAACTAGCCGAATGGGCAAAACAACTAAGTCAACGAGAAAATTGGCAACAAACTGAACCCAAACCCGAACAGATAGAGGAATTTAAAGAAACTGCTAAAAAATTAATGGCTCAGCAATTGCCCTAAAAAAGCCCAAAAATCAATGCGATTGCTTGTTTTCTGGAATTTTTCGCCCAGGGAAAGCCAGCACATTTATGAGTAAATGCCCAAAATCCTTATCTATTGTTAACGAATTTCTGCAATAATTTAATGTGGACTCGCAAGCTTACACCAAAACCGACATGATTGGAATGAAGACTTTGGTTGTGTCCTTGTTCGAAACACGGTTGCCATTATATTTTTCTAAAGCCGTACCATCCACAATGATTATTGAGATTGATTTCTCAACTTGCAAACTAACCTAGATCCATCCATAAATCCTTATGACACAAGTATCTGGTTCATCAGATGTCCCTGATATGGGCCGTCGCCAATTTATGAACTTACTCACCTTTGGGACAATTACAGGGGTAGCTGCCGGTGCATTGTATCCTGTGGTTAAGTATTTTATTCCCCCTTCTAGCGGTGGCACAGGTGGTGGTGTGACTGCCAAAGATGCCCTCGGTAATGATGTGATTGCTAGCGAATTTTTAGCCAGCCATAGTGCAGGTGAGCGCGTTTTGGCCCAAGGCTTAAAAGGTGATCCAACCTACCTCGTCGTGGAAGGAGACAGCGCGATCGCAGACTACGGCATCAATGCAGTTTGTACTCACTTAGGCTGTGTGGTTCCTTGGAATACCAGTGAAGACAAGTTTGTTTGTCCTTGTCACGGTTCCCAATACAATGCCCAAGGTAAAGTTGTTCGTGGCCCTGCCCCCCTCTCCCTTGCATTAGCCCATGTTAATGTCACTGATGGGGATAAAGTCGTCTTCAGTGAATGGAAAGAAACTGACTTCCGCACTGATGAAAATCCCTGGTGGGCTTAATTATTAGCTTTCACCCTACTGTTTAAGAATTACATAATTTGACTGAGCAATGAGAATATCCGATTTTTCGGCAATTTGGTCTAAGAGTAAGCAGGTTTTTCTGCGATCGCTATTGTTGGCTTTAGCAACAGTTGCGCTTTTTCTCGGCAACGGGTTTGTGTTTCCTCAAACCGCATCTGCCTATCCTTTCTGGGCCCAAGAAACTGCCCCAGAAACCCCTAGAGAAGCGACAGGGCGTATTGTGTGTGCTAACTGCCACTTAGCAGAAAAAGCTGCTGAGGTAGAAATTCCCCAGTCTGTTTTACCGGATACCGTATTTGAAGCCGTTGTTAAAATCCCTTACGATCTTGATTCACAGCAAGTCTTAGGGGATGGTTCTAAAGGTGGCCTCAATGTTGGTGCCGTATTGATGTTACCTGATGGCTTTAAAATTGCCCCTCCTGAGCGTATTCCTGAAGAAATGAAGGAAAAAGTGGGGGGCGTATATTTCCAGCCTTACCGCGAAGATCAAGAAAATGTGGTGCGCCTCGTACGTGTACACGTAGATCGAGTTGCCGTCCACCAGGGCGAACACCCTGTCGGAGCGACGACGAACGGTCAG
>JBCDDV010000448.1:0-3619 GCA_039180145.1 Cyanobacteria bacterium P01_G01_bin.49
ATTCACGATATATTCATGCCTGCTTTAAGTTCTACCATGACTGAGGGAAAAATCGTCTCTTGGGTAAAATCTCCAGGGGATAAAGTCGCCAAAGGCGAAACCGTTGTGGTGGTGGAATCGGATAAAGCAGATATGGATGTAGAATCATTTTACGAAGGTTATCTCGCCACCATTTTAGTTGAAGCTGGAGACGAAGCACCCGTTGGACAAGCGATCGCTTTAATTGCTGAAACCCAAGCAGAAATTACCCAAGCGCAACAAAAAGCTCCTTCTAGTCCCCAAAAAACAGCAGAACCCACACCACCCCCTCCATCAGAAGTTAAAGCAGATACGACCCCACAAGTTCCCGCCACAGCAACTGCTACCCATCCCTCTAGTAATGGGAAAAATGGTCGCCTAGTGGCATCTCCTAGAGCCAAAAAACTAGCCCAAGAATTAGGCGTAACTCTTAGTAATATTAAAGGCAGCGGCCCCTACGGTAGAATTGTGGTTGAAGATGTTGAGCGAGTCGCAGGAAAAGCCCCGACCCCAACTGTGACAGCAACGGTTTCTCAACCCACTGCCACCCCAACAACGAAATCTATCCCCACAACCCCCACTCCGGTCACTGCTGGGGAAACTGTTCCTTTAAACACCTTCCAAAAAGCAGTTGTACAGAACATGGTGGCAACGGTTCAAGTGCCAACCTTCCATGTCGGTTATACTATTACTACTGATGGGTTAGATAAACTTTACAAGCAAATCAAACCAAAAGGGGTGACCATGACCGCATTATTAGGCAAAGCGGTAGCGGTGACTTTACAAAAACATCCTTTAGTCAATGCAAATTATAGGGAGCAAGGTATTCAATATCCCCAATCTATTAATATTGCGATCGCAGTAGCCATGCCTGATGGAGGCTTAATTACCCCCGTATTACAGAATGCCGACCAAGTCGATATTTATTCCCTCTCCCGTACCTGGAAAAATTTAGTAGAAAAGGCCCGATCTAAACAATTACAACCCCAAGAATACAACAGTGGCACCTTTACTCTATCGAATCTGGGAATGTTTGGCGTTGATCGCTTTGATGCCATTTTACCCCCAGGACAAGGCTCGATTTTAGCCATTGGTGCATCCCGTCCTCAAGTAATAGCGACTCCTGACGGATTATTCGGGGTTAAGCGTCAAATGGCAGTTAATATTACCTGCGATCACCGTGTTATTTATGGAGCCGATGCTGCTGCTTTTTTACAAGATTTAGCTAAGTTAATCGAAACCGATACCCAATCTTTGACGATGTAAATAGCCTGATCTCGATAGAAATAGGAGTTGAGAATTAATTCAGTTCATCCCCTAAAATTTCTGGTTCAGTCAATTCATCAGACATCTCTAAAACGGCCCGAATAACAGGTTTCAACACGGGAGTATCCATACTGTCTTGGTCTTCAAAACGACAGCGTTTTGCTCTTCTTGAAACTTGTACGACAATACGATAACGATTCGATGCAGCGTTCATTAGCTGATCAGCGCGATCAACAATATCTTTTGAGTTAATTGGAAATTGTCGAGTCATTGATCATCAATCCCCCAAGCGATCGCCTTTTGATCATTCAGCCTATCAAGTTGGCGTAAAGGTCAATTCAAGAGCAGGATAGGAAAAGATTAAACTGTGGCAACTTTATTGTTGATGGTTCATAGTTCAACAATCAACAATCAACAATCAACAATCAATAATCAACAATTAACAATCAACAATCCCTCGAACTATATTTGCTAAGATAATTGAGAGTCAATCTCAAACAAGGAGTCGTCCAGACGTGACGGTTAAACCAGAGTGGTTGAGGGTTAAAGCACCCCAATGGCAGCGCGTAGGCAGTGTTAAGGAAATTTTACGGGATCTAGGGTTAAATACCGTTTGCGAAGAGGCATCTTGTCCTAATATTGGTGAGTGTTTTAATGCCGGAACGGCTACATTTTTGATTATGGGGCCAGCTTGTACCCGTGCTTGTCCTTATTGTGACATTGATTTTGAAAAAAAGCCTCAACCGCTAGATCCTCAAGAACCCCTAAATCTGGCCGAAGCTGCACGCCGTCTTAATTTGAATCATCTCGTCATCACCTCAGTTAACCGGGATGATTTACCTGATGGCGGAGCGTCTCAATTTGTGCGTTGTCTTGCAGAAATTCACAAAGTTTCACCAAAAACAACCATCGAGGTGCTGATTCCCGATTTATGTGGTAACTGGGAGGCACTAAAGCTCATTTTACAGGCAAAGCCTGAAGTTCTCAATCATAATACTGAAACCGTTCCCCGTTTGTATCGTCGGGTGCGTCCCCAGGGAAGTTATCAGCGATCGCTAGAATTGTTGCAACAGGCTAGGGAATTATCTCCCAAAGTTTATACAAAATCTGGCATTATGGTCGGATTGGGGGAAACTGACGCAGAAGTGCGTCAGGTGATGGAAGATTTACGAAAAGTCGGTTGTGACATTCTGACCTTGGGACAATATTTGCAACCGTCTGCCAAACATTTAGCGGTTAAAGAATTTGTTCAGCCTGCTCAATTTGAAACTTGGCGTGAATTTGGGGAGTCTATTGGATTTTTGCAAGTGGTTTCTTCTCCCTTGACTCGCAGTTCTTATCATGCTGAACAAGTCCAAAAATTAATGCAGCAATTTCCTCATTAATCTCCTAAAGTGGAATTGCGATAGGCAATTGGTTTTCCCTTTCTTCAGCAGATCCTAACTAACCTGAGTTCGGAGTTCGGAGTTCGGAGTTGGGAGTTGGATGATATTTAACGAGATCATGGATGTTTCAGACAACGATTAAAATAGCGGAGCGACCCCACGCTAACCCCCCTTACATCCCACCCCCCAGCCCCCCTATCAGGGGGGAAGGTCGGAAGGGGGGTTTCTCTTGGGGGGACATGGGGGGTGGAACGCGCTCCAAGATAGCCTTTGAGCTTATCCCGAATTCACGTTAACTAATACTTTTTCGGCAGGTCTTTTGTTCTCCGTGGAGAAAGAAGGCTGGCTGCTGCAATTCCGCCAATCAAACCAAACAAATGAGCTTGCCAAGAAACATTAGGAGCAGAGGGTAACACCTGCCAGAGAAGGGAGCCATATAAAAAACCGACCCCCAAAGAAATGGCGATAGGAAGCATTTTTCGTTTAAAGAAACCATCTAAGAGCAAGAACCCTAGATAACCAAAGATCACCCCCGATGCTCCCACTGTAACTGAGTCTATGGGACTAATCAACCAAACCCCTAAGCCACTAATGAGCATCGAGATAATAGTAACTAGCCAGAACTCTTTAACACTTCGTAAAACAATTAAGCCACCAAAAAGGAGGAAAGGTGGTGTATTAGCCATAAGATGAACCCAAGAACCATGGAGAAAAGGGGCCAAGACAATGCCGAATAACCCTGCCACGGACCGGATAAAGCGGCTATTGAGTCTGGGCTAAGTTTAAGCGATAAAGCCTTAGCCTTCGCCAAACTGGAAAGTGGCGAACACGCGATTGTTCCAGGTAAACCACATCGGAGTGGATTGGTAGATCGTATTTTTTCGGATGACCCCGAAACGGTGATGCCTCCGCCGGAGTCAAATCTTACCTTGACGGAATACGAAAAAGCA
>JBCDDV010000449.1:0-3614 GCA_039180145.1 Cyanobacteria bacterium P01_G01_bin.49
AAGGCATGGCTTCGAGAAGAGAAACGTCAAAAGTTAGAGAACGTTCTGTTTCTACAGCTGAAGCATCTGAGATTGCAATCATATTCATAAATGGCTCCTTCCCTGAGATTTAATCAGAGCTTTTGAGGATAGTCTTGAATTAAAAAACTATGAGGTGGAAAGGGAGCTTTTTTAAAGCTTTTACAACAGTGTTAATAAAGTGCGATTCTAATGCTTTGTGCTTACGCTATGAATATAATAACGATATAGTGATGCAATAACCCAAATAATTGTAACGGGGAATACAATAAACCAAATTGTATGATAGTTAATTAATTGACCCCAACTAAATAGATAACGAGTAAAGGTAGTCAGGTTCCAAGTTAGTCCTACAACCATACAACTGATAATCGAGCCAATAATCAATATTGGAGATGAAAGTTTATTTAACCAGTTGAAACGTAGATATTTTGGATAAAATCGTTCATAGAGAACTTGCCAATCAGGAAATGCAAGATAAATTCCAATAACCGCTGCAAAGGGAATTCCTAAGAAAAATGTATTGAAAGAATGAAAGAACGGAGCAGTATAGAAAAAGATAGTGCGGGCAATAGCACTAAAGATAATTAAAATACATAAAGTTTCAAAAATAATTGCACCATACTGCATAGGAACAGACAAAAAACGATGATGACCAATAAAAACTGATAAGGGATTAATAGGAAAGCCATTGGACAGATAGCTATCAACTGTTTTATTGACCATCAAATTACCCACAAAGTCAGGATTCATTACCCATTGTTTTTTAATAATTTTGGCAAACCCTGATGAGAAGAATAAAATAGCTAAAATGACCATTAAGCCACGAGATGTCCAGAAATACTTCCAGGATGAGTCTTGCGGATTTGGGGTAAATAAACCTTTGCGTTTTTTTAAAATGGCATCAATTGAGTAAGTGCTTCCCCACAGCGAAAAGATCATGAATAAAGGAACGTAAAAGGCAGTAATCATTAAGACATGATCCTTCATGAAGAAACTGATACGGATTCCAGCTAAACTACTACCAAATAGAAAAACTAATACTGTTGCTAGACGAGTTTTATATCCAACTAAAAGTAAGATTAAAGAGGCTGATAATAACGATTCTAGAATAGGAAAAACATAGGGCGGAGGAGGTGCATTGAACCAAGAAAACAATCGGATTGGATGCCATTGAATGGAGGGAACCAAACTCATTTCACTAAATTGAAAGTAACTATAAAACCATAAACAATAAAGGCTATAAAGTATACGAAATAGTCCTATCCGTCCAGCAGCATTAATTTGTGGGGAACTGAGCCATTGAGTATAATTGTATTCTAATTTTTTAAGGATTTTAATCATCTTTTTCGTTAATATTAGTTACTAGTTTAATTTCGGTAATCACTCGCTTTAAAACTATCAATTTTTGTTACTTGACTAGGGGACTCAATATTCAGGGGAGGATAAATATTATAATTAAGCTGCCAACGATAACGATAAGCTTCTATTTGTTCTACTTGAATATTTAACTTCTTTTCAAGATGTTTGATTAAGTAAGGACGGTAGACATCCCAATTTTGAGGTTGTTTTAAAAAAGTTTTCTTGATGATATTGAGACCACCCGTTTGTTTTGATGAATCATCATCTAAAGTATATAAATCCATAATACGTACTGAATAAGAATTTCCATTTGTATCTAAAACTCGCAACTCAATTCGACTTATTGTTTTAGGAATTTGAGGATTTCCCTGATCATATAATTCCCAATATATAAAAGGCCAGTGGTGCATTTTTCCTGAAGAAATAGTAAGTAAAATAACTAAACTTACCAAAAATAATTTAGCAAATTTAAGATATTGTTGTTCAGATACATTCAAATTCAAACTTGATGCAGTTTTTTTCATAGTATTAAGAAGATTCAGCATTGACTACGGGCAGCAAAGTTGCAATAGTGGTGCTACGTTAATGATAGTGCTTGAGAAAAGTGTTGGATAGTCGTGAAGAGCATCAATGATAAGACAATAATATAAAAACATTAATGATAAGGCAATAATATTAACGGGCAAGGAAGTTTTTGCTGTTAGGGGGCGAAACTTAAAAGGTCGAGTAAAGTTTCCAGCTACTTTCCGATTTGAGGCAATCATTTGATAAAATTTTGTTCCCCCATTCATAATTGGTTGCCAGCGTAAAATCGATTCTAAAAAATAAAGAATAGGAGATAAACTAACGACATAACAAATCGCCTCAAATTTATAATGACGATTTTCTTGCCAGTCTACTACAACCCAGGAATTTTTTTCTAACATATCTGCATAGATGGATTCGTTACTCTGAGCGATTAATAAAGGGGTTCCTGGTAGAATCAAGAATGTCCGAATCAAATAAACAACTTTTTTACAAAATCCGCAATCTGCATCATAATAAATCGTTAATCCTTGTTGGGGTTGTTTCCTAATCAGTTTACTTCCCCAATCCCATACTTTAGTGGGAATTAAAGTTAACCAATACACTATACTGAGATAGCTCAACAACCCAATTGAAAAGGATAGTTCAAACCCAATATGTAATACAATAAAAGAAATAATGGCGACGCAGCGAAAGAAGCTAGTCCGAAAAGGAATTAAAATAATTAAAGGTCCAATCCATTTAATAATAAGTGCGGCTAAAGTAAAAATTTGTAAAATTGATAGGGGAAACCCTAATAAGAAATGCTCCAATTCAGTTACATATTGATGTAAGTCCAAAAAATAATAAACTGCATCTTCATTCGTCCACCAAAACTCACTTGTTGTTCGATACAAAGCTGACCAAGTATAGATAAAAATTAGCTGAACAATAAAAATAACCGTCGCCCCACTAATTACCTGTTTTGGTAATGGTTTAATTGAGGAATTTAAAGCACTATCCATTGAATAAGCACAACCTAATGGCAAAAACATTGTCAACAAAAGTATCCCTTGTAAGATGTCATCTCCAGCAAAAATCGAGGTGTTATTCTGATGTTGTACAAAAATGTTTAAAAACCAAGTGGCAATAATAGCAATTCGAGTTCGATATCCAACTAATAAGCTTAATGCGCTCAAAAAAGAAAGTAATAATAGGAAAACTTGAACAATCAAATGATCGTTAATTAACTGACTTAACCAATACCAAGGAGCAAAAAATTCTTGGGCTAATGTTTCTCTAGAAAGTAGCTCTGCCTCTGTATAATAGGCATTAATATCTTGTCCTCGACTGATTAAATCAGTCATAATAATTAAAGCTAACCCAATCCTAAGAACAGCAAGGGAACGTAAATCTAATCCAAAAATATCAATTCCAAAGTTAAATTTTCTCCAATGATTCTCTAAATATTTCTGCACTTTTATCTCCCGTTACATATTCTAAAATCTCTGAGTAGTATATATCTAAAGATAAGTTGTTGTGCAAAATAAATTTCCTAGTTAGAAAAGGAAACAGCGAGTGCGTAATTGTTAGGTGTCTTGAGGTTAGATAATCTCCGAGGAAACCTTCGGAGTTCTAATTTCGCTTCCTCACAATGTAAGAAGCACGAATTATCGTTGTACTCCCCTTGCAAATGCAAGACGCACTCAAAACAGGGAACAGGGAACAGG
>JBCDDV010000450.1:0-3607 GCA_039180145.1 Cyanobacteria bacterium P01_G01_bin.49
CTCTCAATTCAATAATCCCAACATAAAAGTTGAAGATGACCGCACAGGGATGAGCAAAGAAACCCTAAAACGGGCATTCCTTGACCATCTTTTTTACATTCAAGGAATTGATCGCTCAAATGCTTCCCTTCATGACTATTATATTGCCCTTTCTTATACCGTCCGCGATCGCTTACTTCATCGTTTCCTAAAAACTGTAGACACTTATAAAAAAGAAAAAGTAAAAATTGTTTCTTACTTTTCTGCTGAATTTCTCATGGGTCGTCATCTCGGCAACAACCTAGTTAACCTAGACTTGTACGAGAGAATGAAAGAAGTTGTTGGAGAGTTGGGCCTTGATTTTGATGAGATTATTGAACAAGAACCCGATCCAGGCTTAGGAAATGGCGGTTTAGGACGTTTGGCAGCTTGTTTTCTCGATTCTTTAGCCTCTTTAGCCATCCCGGCCATTGGTTACGGCATTCGCTACGAATTCGGCATCTTCCATCAAATGATCAAAGATGGCTGGCAAGTTGAAATTCCTGATAACTGGTTACGCTTCGATAACCCTTGGGAATTACCTCGTCCTGATGAAGCTGTCGAGGTAAAATTGGGGGGACACACAGAGATGATCCATGATGAAAATGGGAATCTCAAAAGTGTTTGGATACCTGATCGCACCATTTTAGCTGTTCCCTATGATACCCCCGTTCCCGGCTACAAAACCAACACAGTCAACCCCCTCAGACTGTGGAAAGCAGAAGCGAGTGAAGCGTTTGACTTTCAAGCGTTTAACGCCGGACATTATGACCGGGCAGTGGAAGAAAAAATGGATGCAGAAACTATCTCTAAGGTTCTCTATCCCAACGATAACACCCCTGCAGGACGACAACTGCGTTTAGCACAACAATACTTTTTCGTCTCCGCTTCTTTGCAAGATTTAATTCGGATTCACCTACGGACTCATAAAAGTTTAGATGACTTCCATGAGAAAGTAGCAGCACAACTCAATGATACTCATCCGGCTGTTGCGGTAGCTGAGTTGATGCGTTTATTGGTAGACAAACATAACTATCCCTGGGAACAAGCTTGGGATATTACCCAAAAAACCCTGGCTTATACCAATCATACTTTGATGCCAGAAGCCCTAGAAAGATGGTCAGTGGATTTATTTAGCAGGTTACTGCCTCGTCACTTAGAAATCATCTATGAAATGAACCATCGTTTCTTAGAGGATGTTCGGACTTGGTTCCCCAACGATGATCAATTAATCACCAGTCTCTCTTTAGTAGAAGGATGGGAAGGGAATAAACGAATTCGCATGGCTAACTTAGCTTGTGTCGGTTCCCATGCTATTAATGGGGTAGCTGCATTACATACAGAACTACTCAAACAAGATACCCTCAAACAGTTTGCCAAACTTTGGCCCGAGAAATTTTACAATAAAACCAATGGTGTAACGCCTCGTCGTTGGATATTATTGAGTAATCCTAGATTATCTGCCCTAATTACCGAAAAAATTGGCGATGGCTGGTTAAAAAATCTCGATGAAATGCGCCAACTGGAAGGATTTATCGAAGATCCCGACTTTCGTCGTCGCTGGCGAGATATTAAGCAAGAAAATAAGAGCAGTTTAGCCGCCCATATTCTCAGACATCGTAACATTCAAGTTGATCCCAATTCCCTGTTTGATGTCCAAGTTAAGCGTATTCACGAGTATAAGCGTCAACACCTAGCTGCTTTACACATTATCAGTCTCTACAACCGGATTAAGCATGATCCCAATGTAGATATTTTGCCTCGTACCTTTATTTTTGGCGGAAAAGCTGCCCCTGGCTATTTTATGGCCAAATTGATTATTAAATTAATCAATGGCGTAGCAGAGGTTGTTAACAAAGATCCCGATGTACGAGGACGGTTAAAAGTCGTCTTTTTGCCCAACTTTAATGTATCTTTGGGTCAACGCATCTATCCGGCTGCTGATCTGTCTGAACAGGTTTCTACGGCTGGAAAAGAAGCCTCTGGAACGGGTAACATGAAATTTGCCATGAATGGGGCTTTAACCATCGGGACGTTAGATGGGGCCAATATTGAAATTCGCGAAGAAGCAGGGGCCGAAAACTTCTTCTTATTCGGATTAACTGCCGACGAAGTTCAAACCATGAAAGCGAAAGGATATAATCCCCAGGATTATTACAATCGTAACGGCAATTTACAAGAAGTCATTGACCGCATTGCAGCCGGCTACTTTAGTTGTGGAGATCAAGAACTGTTTAAACCCATTGTCGATCATCTTTTATATGATGATCCTTATATGTTGATGGCAGACTATCAAGGTTATATCGACTGTCAAGAAGCAGTTAGTCATGCTTATCGAGATCAAGATCGCTGGACAAGAATGGCAATTTTGAATTCAGCTAGAATGGGTAAGTTTTCTTCTGATCGAACCATTGCTGAATACTGTCGAGAAATTTGGGGTGTCCATCCCGTTAACATCAGCCTCGAAGCTTATCATCCTGCTAGCTAAATTTTACAGTTAGCCCGAAACTTTTGATGAGGTTAGGAAGTTGGCGCTACTAACCTCTTTTTTGTTGTTATCATCCGTTCAGAATGAGCATTTATTTAATTCTTCAATCTGCTATGGTTGATAAACTAAAGAAAGCAAACAATCATGATTAATTCATGATTTAGTCCTTATCAACTCTCTTTTAGTCCTTAGCATTAAGCATGACTTCTGATTCCGCTTTATCTTTTTCGTTACAAAAACAGTTTAATCACGCTACAATTCGGCCCATTGCGGCCTCAGAACTGTCTGGAATCGCTTTTTCTGGCAATCAATTATTAGCCCTTGATACAAGAAATGGCTATCTGTTAGAAGTTGATCCCCTGACCCATAATACCAAGATTCTCAACCCCCACCATTGGGAAAACTTTATTGGGGCAACAGGACTGGCGATCGCCGATAATCAACTTTGGTTTACCTATCGTAACAGTATTTATTCTTGCAACTTGGATGACCCCAATTTTACTTGTGAACTATTTGCCCGACTTCTTGATCCTGCTAACGGGATAGCTATTTGGGAATCAACTATTTATGTCTCTTGTCAAAAATCAGGGGATATTGTGGTGTTTAGTCGGGAGACAAAAAAAGAAATTACTCGTTTGTACACTCCAGGCATTGGGGTAGAAAATTTAACCATCAGAGGAGAAGAATTATGGGTCAGTGATACCTTAGAACAAAGTATTTATTGCTTAGATCGGGCCACAGGAAAACAAAAGTTTAGTCTCTTAACTCCCTTTGAATCACCCACTGGGTTGGCTTTCTACCGGAATGGCAAGACAGGAGAAGAGATATTATATGTTGCTTATGTAAATCAAGAACCCTACATTCGGGATAATCCTAATGCTGATCCCAATCATGAACTGCTTTATCGGGTTCAGACATTTATTCATCCCCTACATTTTTATTATGATGCTGAGAATCATTATGCTTTGTCTAATGGTTATCTGATAGAAATGTCTTATGTTGAAGAACTGGCTCCCCTCGATGCCATAGAATTAGAAAATCTAGAATGGCGCATGGCCCTTCCTGCCCAAACCCATCGTCAGAAGGTTCGGAAAGTTGAAG
>JBCDDV010000451.1:0-3604 GCA_039180145.1 Cyanobacteria bacterium P01_G01_bin.49
AATCAGGTTTCATGTTAAAAACTCCCAGTCTCCATCACGACTAATTAAAATTTGAATATCATTACCTGCCAAAATAAATAACTTTCCATCTCTCTCATCAAGACGAACTAAATAAATTGGCTGATAAGTATTGGTTAAGGACTGACATAAATAAATACATTTTTGTCCTTGTTCATTAGTTGGTGAAATTTACATTACCTCCCATGAATTACATTACTTTAATTGTAAACAAAAAAGGTGGACAAAAGCCCACCCTACCAATCTTAGGAAATATAGTCTTGCAACGCTTTAACCTCTAAAGGTTCAGTTTGCAAAGTTCTAATAGCTGCAACGGTTGCTTTTGCTCCTGCTATTGTTGTAATAATAGGCAATTTATAGTCCAAAGCGGTGCGACGAATCATACGACCATCCACTTGAGATTCTTCTCCACTAGGCGTATTAATAATAAATTGAATCCATTTATTTTTGATCCAATCTATCACATGAGGACGACCTTCATGGAGTTTTAAAACTACATCAACCCCTTCTATCCCATTCTCTTCTAAGACTTTTTGGGTTCCAGACGTTGCTACTACTTTAAACCCTAAAGAAACCAGATCTTTCACTACTGGAACCGTTGCTTGTTTATCACGATCGCTCATCGAAACAAAGACAGTTCCGGTAGTTGCTAAATCAACGCCAGCCGCAATTTCTGCTTTGGCAAATGCCTTTCCAAAGTCTTCATCTATTCCCATTACTTCGCCTGTAGACCGCATTTCTGGCCCTAATAATGTATCTGCACCAGGGAATTTTTGGAAGGGTAAAACGGCTTCTTTAACCGCAATATGACGGGGAACAAATTCTTCAGTTATGCCTAACTCTTCTAACGTTTTTCCTGACATCACCAAAGACGCAATTTTAGCTAATGGTCTTCCCGTTGCTTTGGAAACATAAGGAACTGTACGAGAGGCGCGAGGATTGGCTTCTAAAATGTATACTTGTTCCCCTTGGACGGCATATTGAATGTTCATTAAACCGACAACTTTTAAACTGTTGGCCAGGTGAGTTGTCCAAGTCCGAATGGTGTCAATAACGGTGGGGGATAAAGTCGTAAAAGGAACCGAACAAGCTGAGTCCCCCGAATGTACCCCTGCTTGTTCAATATGTTCCATAATGCCACCAATCACCACTTTTCCGGTAGCATCACACAACGCATCTACATCTACCTCGATCGCATTCTCTAAGAATTTATCAATGAGAATGGGGTGATCGGGTTCTACCTGTACCGCATAGGTCATGTAGCGTTCTAATTCTTCATCGGAATAGACGATTTCCATTGCGCGTCCTCCCAACACATAGGAAGGACGAACTACCACAGGATAACCAATGCGAGAAGAAATGACTAAAGACTCCTCATAGCTGCGGGAAATGCCGTTGGGTGGTTGTTTAATATCAAGATCGTGTAATATCTTTTCAAACCGTTCCCGATCTTCAGCAGTATCAATAGAGTCAGGAGAGGTTCCCCAAATCTTTGTTTGTACGGGACAGTTGGAACTATCCAGGTATGTTTGCAAAGGAACGGCTAATTTCAAAGGGGTTTGTCCGCCAAATTGAATAATAACCCCCACAGGATTTTCGGTTTCGATGATGTTGAGAACATCTTCTTTAGTCAACGGTTCAAAATAAAGGCGATCGCTGGTGTCGTAGTCAGTGGAAACCGTTTCAGGGTTGGAATTCACCATGATGGTTTCAAACCCTGCATCACTGAGGGAAAAGGATGCGTGACAACAACAGTAATCAAATTCAATCCCTTGTCCAATGCGGTTTGGCCCTCCACCCAAGATCATTACCTTGGGTTTGTCAGAGGGGATGACTTCTGTTTCTTCGGGTTCGTAGGTGGAATAATAATAGGGAGTAAACGCTTCAAATTCTGCCGCGCAAGTATCCACCACCTTATAAACTGGAATAATGCCTAAACTCTTGCGATAGTTTCTCACCTCATCTTCAGTGGTTTTCGTTGCAAACGCTATCTGGCGATCACTAAATCCTTTTTGCTTAATTCCCCGCATTTGTGAGGCGTTAATCTCTTTCAGGGGAGTTTGTTTGAGGTTTTTTTCTGTTTCAATTAGGTCTTGTAATTTATCCAAAAACCAAACATCAATCGCCGTTAATTCATGTATTTCTTCTACCGTCATGCCTAATTTCATGGCATGGTAAATACTATAAACTCTTTCAGGATTGGGGGTGCGTAAACTAGCCCGAACTTGGGACAAAGAGGGTAAAGTTTCTTTCTTGTCGCAACCAAAACCATAACGTCCCGTTTCTAAGGATCTTAAGGCTTTTTGGAAAGATTCTTGAAAGGTTCTTCCGATGGACATTGCTTCCCCAACGGACTTCATTTGGGTAGTTAAGATGGGTTGAGATCCTGGGAACTTTTCAAAGGCAAAACGGGGTATTTTTGTGACCACATAATCGATAGTGGGTTCAAAGGAGGCAGGGGTTTTTTTAGTGATGTCGTTATTAATTTCATTGAGGGTATAACCCACAGCTAATTTAGCAGCAAACTTAGCAATAGGAAACCCTGTCGCTTTCGAGGCTAACGCAGAGGAACGAGAGACGCGGGGGTTCATTTCGATGACGATGACATCACCATTGATAGGGTTGACGGAAAATTGAATATTCGATCCCCCTGTTTCTACTCCAATTTCTCTGATAATGGCTTGAGAATAATCTCTTAGTCTTTGATACTCCTTATCGGTTAAAGTTTGGGCAGGGGCGACAGTGATAGAATCTCCGGTATGTACCCCCATTGGATCAAGGTTTTCGATAGAACAGATAATCACCACATTATCTGCCAAATCTCGCATCACTTCTAATTCATATTCCTTCCAACCCAAAAGAGATTTTTCCACTAAAATTTGAGAGACGGGAGACGCATCAATCCCAAATTGGGCCATTTCCTCAAATTCTTCTTTGTTATAAGCGATACCACCTCCAGTCCCCCCCAATGTAAACGCAGGACGTATAATTAAGGGATAAGATCCGATTTCTTCTCCTATGGCTTTCGCTTCTTTAAGGGTACTAGCGATACCAGAAGGACAGACAGGAACCCCAATCTTTTTCATCGCTTCTTTGAATAGTTCTCGATCTTCTGCTTTTTCAATAGCAGGTAGTTTCGCGCCGATCAACTCCACATTGTATCTATCCAATGCCCCATTTTTGGCCAAGGATACCGCTACATTCAGGGCTGTTTGTCCCCCCATTGTCGGTAATAAAGCGTCAGGACGTTCTTTGGCAATGACCTTTTCTACCATATCGGGGGTAAGGGGTTCGATATAGGTGCGATTGGCCATTTCTGGATCGGTCATAATAGAAGCAGGGTTAGAGTTGACCAATACAACCTCATAGCCTTCTTCTCGTAGGGCTTTACAGGCTTGAGTACCAGAATAGTCGAATTCGCAAGCTTGTCCAATAACAATAGGGCCTGCGCCCAAAATTAAGATTTTATTTAAGTCGTCGCGGCGTGGCATAAGCGTTTTCGTAGAGTATATAGAATAAACCGAACTTATTTTATCTACTGTCATCCTGGTTTTATGTTTGTTCTAATCCTTTATTTAGGTTTAAG
>JBCDDV010000452.1:0-3595 GCA_039180145.1 Cyanobacteria bacterium P01_G01_bin.49
GTTTTGAAAATTAGGTGCGGGCATTCCTGTAATTTTTTCTGGATCGTGAGTATCACTACTAACAAAAATAATTCTTCCTGGTGCAGTTAAATGCTTGACGAGAAGATTCACCAGTAAAAAATGTCCAAGATGATTCACAGCAAAGGTCGTTTCAAACCCATCTTCTGTATATTTTCGTTGCTGAATAAACTGCACTCCTGCGTTACAAATAATTCCTCTCAAGGGCGGCAGCTTCCGATGAATAAATTCGCTAGCAAACTGACGAACAGATTTTAATGAAGCTAAATCGAGACTCATAGCTTCTATCTGGTTATTTGAGGTTAGCTGTTTGAGTTTTTTAATGACTTTAGTTGCTTTCTTTTTATTCCGACAAGCAAGAACTAGATAATAATTTTTCTTCCTGGCAAGTTCTTTGGCACAAGCATAACCCAATCCGCTATTACCCCCTGTAATAATGACAGTTTTTGTTTTTTTATTAAACATCTTTACACAAATTTTTTCGCTACAGTTATGCTTAGAAATTATTGTATCAGGAGTGAATGTGATTATTTGAAGAGGATAGGTGATGGGTTTAGGGAAATAAGGTTAAAATCAATATTTTAAGAAAAAGAAATCTAAAATCGGGGAAATTGCCATAAAATCAAACCTGTTCCCAATAAACAGACAATCCCTGCTACCCCTGCCAAGGGTTGCTTACTGATGCCCACAACCCAATTTATCCCTTCATCCGTATAGGAAATCAACTCAGCAGCGTCAAGAGTAGATAATCCCCAAATCCAACCTGCATGAAGTCCAATGGCTAACCCTAAACTTTCTCCGTCAACCATTCTTGCCCCAACTAGTACCATACCCATCAACCATAATCCAGGTAATTGGGGAAGGGTATCTTTGCGTTCCCATAATAAATGCAACAGAGTAAAAATACTGCTAGAAAAGATGGCAGCTATCCACTGATGATAATCTTGCTCTAAAATGTTCTGAAAGATTCCTCGAAACACGAATTCTTCTGTTAACCCGATCCACAAAGCTAGTCCTAATATGGGTAACAAAAATGTTTTTAGACGGGATAGGTTGTCTCGATGCCAGGTCAACCAACCCAACTTACTTTCTATACCAAAAACAACTCCTAATCCCCCCAATCCTAACAACATTCCTAAGCCAATCGATATCAAAAGTTTAGGACGAAAAGACAAACCATAATCAGCTAAAGATGTCGATTCGATAATCAAGGTTAACCATGTGAGAAAGGGAACTAAAAGGTATAGAGGCACCAATAATGGTATTTTTTGCGCTGGAGTTAGCGGTTGAAAAGGTCGCCACTTAAACTTTTGACCCAAGAAGATAGCTATGGGTAGCCACAGTATCATCCAAGCTAATAAGAAAAGACCGATCTTACTCTCACAAGGAAACTGCCCCAACCAATTAAGCAAACTCTCAAAGTCAGGACTTAACATTTTTCTCTACATAACCTGATTTTGACCTAGTTGTAAGGCGTTTTTGATTCCTATAAATGACCATCATGGGGCAGATTGGCTGAAAATTCTGATCTGACGATAACATATCTTTTTAGCCAGAGTCTACCCCAAATTTTGGGATATCAGTGACGTTAAAATTAGCACTTTTGACTTGCGCCAACTCTGATCAGAGGATTAAATTATTATCCTTCTTTTTTGGTCAGTTATGTAAGCAACAGGTCTATATTTATCCTTAGATGGCTAAGCTTTAAGCAGCATCTTCTTCTATTACTTCACCATCAGCATCTATCTGTTTTAGGTGAATATGCTTGTAACCTAATTTAATTTCAAATTCATCCCCTGGTTTCAATCCCATCTGCTCAGTATAGGTTGAACCAATGACAATTTGGCCATTCTTATGGACACTTACCCGAAAAGTCGGTTCACGTCCTCGGCCATCTTTGGTAGCACCAGGCTCTAAGGGAACGCCTTTTGCGCCAAGAACCGCATCATAAAAATCAGTCAAATTAACGCGGGTTTGTCCATCTTTTGTCACTGAATAATATCCGCATTTTTTCGCCGTTTCTCGGCGGGGCAAATGAGATAACTCTTTTACTTTTTGAAGTAAGGCCTTTCCTGTTAAAGGTGCTGGACTTGTTTCACTCATGATATTGTCGATGTTCCTTGTTTTTATCTTAGTGATTGTTTTTGAGTTGATCATTATTGATCATATCAAAAATATAACCTTAAATTCCTAAGTTGAACAAAAAAAGTTTCAAGAATTATGAACGAGATTCAGGAAAGTTCAAGGGAAGGAAATTGACGACATCTTACCTCCTCCCTAATAAATTGGGGTCTATGATCTGCTGTGATTCTAGTTGTTCAGTCTCGAAAGAAGACAGAGAAAGTTAGAGAAGAGTTAGCTCAAAGATTGATTCTGAGCCAGTTTGCTCAAATATAGAAAGATAACTAAACTGGTCTAAAATCTATAAAATGTCTTAAGTCAAGGTACTTCGAGTTAGCCAAGTTCGTTGACAAGATAAAATAGAGTTAAGTTTTTTAGTAAAATTTCTAATTGTTGCGCTTATGCAAGTCCTGTTTAAAATCCTGCGACAAAAGCAAAATGGTACACCTCGCTCAGAGACTTATTCTTTAGAAGTTGAATCTGGCAAGACGATTTTAGAATGTCTAAATCGCATTAAGTGGGAACTAGATGGCAGTTTAGCCTTTCGCAAAAATTGTCGTAATACCATTTGTGGTAGTTGTGGGATGAAAATTAATGGACGTTCTGCTTTAGCCTGTAAACAAAATGTCGGCCAAGAATTAGCAATGTTGCCTCAGTCTCCTGAGAATAATTCACCCACTATTACCATTGAACCTTTGGGCAATATGCCTGTTATTAAAGATCTCGTGGTAGATATGTCAGGGTTTTGGGGAAACTTGCAAAAGGTTGAGCCTTATATCAGTACCCAAGGACGAAAGATTCCTGAACGGGAATTTTTACAAACTCCCGAAGAGCGATCGCGTCTCGATCAAACCGGAAATTGCATTATGTGTGGGGCTTGCTACTCTGAATGTAATGCCTTGACGGTCAATCCTGATTTTGTCGGGCCCCATGCTTTAGCCAAAGCACAACGCATGGTTGCAGACTCCCGCGACACAGACATAGAAAGTCGCTTGGAAGGTTATAGTCAAGGAACTCAGGGCGTTTGGGGTTGTACCCGTTGCTATTTTTGTAATGTGGTTTGTCCGATGGAAGTGGCCCCTATGGATCAAATTGGTCATCTCAAACAACAAATTTTAGACCGCAAGGATGCACAAAGCAGTCGCGCTATTCGTCACCGTAAAGTCTTGATCGACTTAGTCAAGCAAGGAGGGTGGATCGATGAGCGCAAATTTGGATTTTTTGTTGTCGGTAATTATTTTCGGGACTTACGAGGATTATTGAGTTTAACACCATTGGGGTTAAGAATGGTTGCTAGGGGAAAATTCCCCTTATCCTTTGACTCCTCAGAAGGAACCTCAGAAGTGCGATCGCTGATTGAAGCAGTACAGGAAAGTCAGTAAAAGAAACAGCAATCTTTTTGAGAATTTCTGAGAAACTATAGAGGCTATCAGTATGTTATCAACGGATCTTCAAA
>JBCDDV010000453.1:0-3591 GCA_039180145.1 Cyanobacteria bacterium P01_G01_bin.49
AATAAATTTTCTACATTTTTTATTTATGATTTTAAAAATTTCAAAATGGGTTTATAAATAGAATATTTAATAAAGGAGTTTATTTTATATTTTATCTTCATAAGTACCATCACAACTGGAGTAAATAATCTTGGTAATAAATTGCTAAAATAAAGTATAAACTATTCAAAAAATCAAGATCATACGTTGATACATTCGGATATAATATGACTCGTCAACCCTTACTCGACCCTAACCGTTCCTACACTTTTAGTAATTATTTTGAGTTAGGATTTAGTGTAGATGATCTGGTGGCTGAATTTGGCTACTCTTTTGAGCGAAAATTTCTGACTTTACCACAGTATTCTAATGGGTTAGACAGAATTGCTGATTTAAAACAACGTATTATCGTCAAACAAAATCTATTTATGAAGGGATTAATCTTTATCGAGTTACTGAAGAACTAGAAATCATAATGAGAATTTTATTAGCCAGACTTGTTTAATTAAACATGATGCTATTTTAAAGTTGATCGTAGTTTAAAAATCAGTCAAATCACTGACAGATCTCAGAAAATCGGCTACAAGAGGGAAATATAAGGTTAACTTCCATTTTTTAAACAACTAATGACCTACAGCCTGCGTATTGCTGATATTCCCTCTACTGAACGACCTCGTGAACGGTTACTAGCTTTTGGTGCCAAAAATCTTTCAACCGCAGAATTATTAGCCATTCTTTTAGGAACAGGACAAGGTAAGGGAAAACTTTCAGCAGTGGGATTAGGCCATTATATTTTGCAAGAGTTGAGTCAACATCGCCGCGATCCCCTAGATTTACTTCGGGATATTAGTTGCCAAGAATTGATGAAAATTGATGGTATTGGGCCAGCTAAAGCAACAGCGATTTTAGCTGCTATTGAATTGGGAAAACGAACTTTTCAGGTACGTCCTCTAGAACGAATCGTGGTAGAAAATCCTGAAGTTGCTGCGGCCGCTTTAAGTCATGATTTGATGTGGCAGTCTCAAGAACGATTTGCTGTTACTTTTTTGGATGTCAAAAATCGCTTAATTGGCACTCAAGTGATTACCATTGGTACTGCAACAGAAACCTTAGTCCCTCCACGAGAAATTTTTCGAGAAGCCATGCGACAAGGGGCAACTCGTATCATTGTCGCTCATAATCATCCGTCAGGGAATCTAGAACCCTCTCCAGAGGATATTGAGTTAACAGAACAATTATTAGAAGCAGCTAGTTTCTTGGATATTCCTATTTTAGATCATTTAATTTTAGGAGAAGGCAATTTTAAAAGCTTGCATCAGACAACGGATCTATGGCAACGTTATCCTCAGAATGCCTGAGACGTATAATTAATTTAAGATATTCAACAGTTGATAATTAATGCTGGTTCCTTTAACACGCGACGCTTTTGAAAATGCGATTCCTCTGGTTGCAACGGGGGCCCAATATTCATTTTATTGGGGAAAGTTGCAAGGTTTATTAAGACGATTATTCATTTCTCTGATTGCTTTGATAGTCACTTGGCTATTGGGTAAGTTGATGGGATCTGGTGGAGAAACGCTGAAACTTATTTTTGATATTATTGCTGGATTATATTGGCTTTGGTCGCCTGTTTTGTGGGCAAGTATTCGTAATGGAAAATATCGTCGCTATCCTTATTGTGGTTTTTGGCAAGGGCAAGTCCTTGATACGTTTATCACTGAAGAGTTAGTTTCACAAGAAGAAACTGTTAACAAATGGGGAGAATTAGTTGTTATTGAAAATCGAGAACGACGAATTAATTTAGAAGTGGGCGATCGCGAAGGATTTAGAGCAACGGTACAATCTCCAGTTAATAAGCTTTATAAGGCAATTAAGCCAGGGCAAATTGCAGAAATGTTAGTTTTGTCCAAACAAGGAGATTTAAGTCGTATTGATAAGATTACGGATGTCTATTTACCTCAATTGAATCTATGGGTAGGAGACTATCCTTATCTACGCCGTGATGTCTTTACTGAAATTAGTGATCAATTGGGAGGAAATGTCAGAACAAGATCAACAAGAAAAAGTCAGCCTCGCGAAATTAGAAGAAGACGGCGTTGACCAGAAACTAAAAAAATAAGACTCAGAGAAAATTTTAACGAAATTTAGTAACTTTAATAAACTCTGACGCTGTAATTTTGTTCTCACCATCAATCTTGCTAACGGTATAAGAACGAAGTTCTTGTTGAGTTGAACCATCCAGATAAACATAGGTATTTCGCCCCACAAAATTAATCATAGAATCTGTTCTAGAAGTAATTTTTAGATCTTCAACAGTGACTCGATCAAATTGATTAAAAAACTGAGGATTAAATTGACTTGCCAGTTGGGAAGAAAATAATTTTATGGCTTGATCGTACTGCCGATTAGACAGAAGATCATAAAGATTTTTTATGGTAGAAATTGCTTGATTTTCATTCAGGTAAATTTCTCCGGGGGTTTCTGGTTCAACCTCTAGAGGAGAAGGAGTTGGAGGTAATATAGGCACGGGTTTGGGAATTTCTTGCTCTTTAGGAAATGAGAAAGGTGGAGACTCTGAGGGTGAAGGAGAGGGGTTGGGAGAAAATGTAGGAGTGGGTTCGGGTGTTTTTTCATTCTCAGGAGACGAGGGAGTTGGAGACTCTGGAGATGGTTGTAACTGAAATAATTGTTCTGCAAACTCTTTTCGTTGTTGATATTGAATAGAGAGAAAAACAATCATTAAAATTAACCCAGTTAATCCACTTGCTAAGGAAATTTTTAACCAATCTTGATGAGAATTAGTCCGAGAAGATTGAATAGATGTTGAAGCTGAAGAAGCAACAACAACTGTATTTTGAGAAGAGGCAGAAAGCAATTCATTTTTCATTGCTTGTGCAGTGAGAAAACGTTCTTGATGATGAGATTTAATAGACTTATCTAAAACAGTTGCTAAACTTGAACTTACGTCGGGGGCATAATGTCGCCATTGAATTTCTCCCGTTAAAGGATCTGTTGATAATTCTGGTGGTTTTTTACCTGTTAAAAGATGAATCATGGTTAATCCTAAAGCATATAAATCAGACCCATAAACAGGTCTTCCAATGCTTTGTTCAGATGACATAAATCCTGGTGTACCAATAACAATTGATGTATTGGAATTACCTGATAAAGTGATTACCGTTCCCATAACCTCTTTGACTGCTCCAAAGTCAATTAAAACTGGAAGATTATCCGAGGAACGAAGAATTATATTATTAGGTTTAATGTCACGATGAACAATTTGATAACTATGAACATATTCTAAAACAGTTAAAAGTTTCAATAAAATTTCTTGTACATTTGCTTCTGTTAGAACACCTACTTTTAGTATTTTATCTGCAAGAGTTTCTCCATTAATGTATTCTTGAATAAGATAAAAATGTCCTTGTTCTTCACAGTAAGCATAGAGTTGAGGAATTTGTTCATGTTTTTGTCCCAAGTCTTCTAAAATAGCTGCTTCTCTTTTAAAACGTTCTTGAACTAATTGGTAAACTTGGGGATTATTATGAATGGGTTTAAGTTCTTTAATAACACAATGACGATGGGAAGGCATTTGTAAATCTTCTGCTAAAT